>JAFDFV010000288.1 GCA_019309665.1 Deltaproteobacteria bacterium
GGAAAAAGCGTTTTTGAAAGTTGAGCATACCTTTAACCTTGCCACCTGATATTTAGTTGTCTCGCGCAAAGGCGCAAAGATAAAAGAAAAACCATGACTGAGAATGAGATTGCGAAGGAAATTGTTGATGCGGCATATCAAACGCCTTTTTGATCTTGCGCTGAGTATCCCTGCCTTTTTTTTCTTATCCCTTCTTATGTTGATCATAGCTGTTCTGGTACGTCTTAAGATCGGATCGCCAGCGCTTTTTCGGCAGGTGCGACCGGGATTGCATGGCAAGCCTTTTGCCATTCGCAAATTTCGCACCATGACTGATAAGCGGGGTGAAGATGGAAATTTGCTGCCGGATAGCGAGCGGCTGACCCGACTGGGGCGGTTTTTGCGGATGACCAGCATGGATGAATTGCCGGAATTTTTCAATGTGATCAAGGGAGATATGAGTATTGTCGGGCCAAGGCCGCTGCTCATGCAGTACCTGGATCGTTACACACCGGAACAGGCAAGACGGCATGAGGTGAAGCCGGGGATTACGGGCTGGGCTCAGGTGAATGGGCGGAATGCGATAAACTGGGAGGAGAAGTTTAAACTGGATGTGTGGTATGTGGATAACTGGTCGGTGTGGCTGGATGTGAAGATTATTTTGATGACGGTTGTGAAGGTGCTGAGGAGGGATGGAATCAGCCAGGCTGGAGAAGCCACGGCGCAGGAGTTTTTGGGGTCTTTGCGTGGAGGAAATGATGATGAATGATCGGTTCAAGGATTGGGAATATCCAGAGATTGAAGAAGGCAAGCCAACTAAATATAACTGGGTGGTTCAGCACAAGCATAATTTGAGTCTTGGGTACAAGACGGATATTGGGGCCTTTACATATATTAATGCGAAGTTTGGCGTGACTATTGAAGATGAGGTGCAGATAGGTTCACACTGCTCAATTTATTCGGTCTCTACGATTGATAATAAAGAGGGGAAAGTCGTCTTGAAAAAGAATTGCAAGATAGGGAGCCATACTGTCGTGATGCCGGGGGTAACGGTGGGTGAGAATGCGGTGATAGGGGCGATGAGTTTTGTGAATAGGGATATTCCGGATAATGTTGTTGCTGCAGGTGTTCCGGTCAAAATTATCAAATTTGCAGATTGCACAAATTGACGCAGAGAGTGATGACAAACAGAAAAACAGAAAAAATATTTCTTTCTCCGCCTCATATGAGCGGAGAGGAAATGAGTTTTATTCGTAAGGCATTTGAAAGCAATTACATTGCGCCGCTTGGGCCGCAGGTGGATGCTTTTGAGCGGGAGTTTGCCGAGTATGTCGGAATCAGACATTGCCTTGCCCTTTCCAGCGGGACTGCGGCTATGCATCTGGCGCTCAGGATTCTTGGAGTGGGGCAGGGGGATGAGGTTATTGCCTCAACCTTGACTTTTATCGGCAGTGTAACTCCGGTTGTTTTCCAAGGAGCGAGTCTCGTTTTTGTGGACTGTGATCGAACCTCTTGGAACATGGACCCTGATTTATTAAAGAATGCGCTCGAGGATTGCAAGAGTCGGGGGAAGATGCCGAAGGCAGTGGTTCCGACGGATCTTTATGGACAGTGTGTTGATTATGAGAGAATTTTGGGGCTTTGTGAGGAATATGGGGTGCCGCTGGTGGCTGATGCGGCGGAGGCTCTTGGAGCGTTTTATCTCACGCAAAGGCGCAGAGACGCAAATGGTGAACAAAAAAAAGATAATGCTTTACTTGGCGGCTTGGCGAGAGAAAATTACTGTCACGCTGGGGCTGAGGCGAAGGCGGCGGTCTTTTCGTTTAACGGAAATAAGATTATTACAACTTCGGGCGGGGGGATGTTGGCTTCGGATGATAAGGGATTCATTGATTATGCCCGCAATCTTTCGCAACAGGCCCGGGAGGATTTCCCGCACTACGAGCATACAGAGATTGGTTATAATTATCGTATGAGCAATGTTTTGGCGGCGATTGGTCGTGGACAGCTTAGGGTCCTTGATGAGAGGGTAGAAGCAAAACGCAAAATATTTGCCTATTATCGAGAGGCGTTGGGCGATATTCCAGGGATTGAATTTATGCCCGAGGCTTCTTATGGAAGGTCCAACCGATGGCTAACGGTCATTTTGATAACTCCGGAAGAGTTTGGGGCAGATAGGGAAGAAGTGAGATTGGCATTGGGGTCCGTGAATATTGAGGCGCGGCCAGTGTGGAAGCCTATGCATCTTCAACCAGTGTTTGATTGTGATTTAGCCGCAAAAAAAAGCAAAAAAAAGCAAAATGGGAAAAGAATATATATAGCTAGGAGAATTGGGGGAGAGGTCAGCGAGGATTTGTTTGAGAGAGGGCTTTGTTTGCCGTCGGGGACGGCTAT
Organism: Deltaproteobacteria bacterium; assembly: GCA_019309665.1. GTDB lineage: Bacteria > Desulfobacterota > Desulfobacteria > Desulfobacterales > ETH-SRB1 > B13-G4. Next base: position 2,374 of record JAFDFV010000288.1, read on the forward strand.
GACGGAGGGGGATCTGAATCGGGTGGTTGAAACGATTTTGAAAAGAAGTAATTAGCCACAGACGCACACAGACTGGGAAAGAAGATAAGAAGGTTAGAAGATGAAAAGACAGAGGCCGGATGTCGTAGATCAGTGTTTCGTTACAAGTTTAGTGACTATCTCATAAATATCTCTGCGGTGTCCAATTGCATATATAATTGCTTCTTTATTCCGGTTATCAATTTGATATATTGCTCGGTAGCGTTTCATTTTTAATGATCTGAAGTCGATCAGTTCGTTCCGCAACTGTTTTCCAAGATACGGGTTTTCGTAAAGTTCTTTGAGTATTGATTTAAGTTGTTTTTTTACTGTTGGGTGCAGGCTGTTGAACATTCGGCCAGCGGTAGGTGCTAATTTGACTCGGTACATTAAAGAATGTCCTCTAAATCAACCAATGTTTTTTTTTCTTGCATGTCTTTTATTGAAGCCCGCATCTGTTTCATCATGTCTTCGTCTGCCATGATTGCCATAGTCTCGCACATTGCCTCGTATTGTTCCATGGACATTATAACGGCCTTCGGTATGCCATTTTTAGTAATAGCTATTGTGTCATCCCTGTCGTCAATGTTTCGTATCATGTCAAGCAGCTTGGCCTTGGCTTTAGTGACGGCAATATAACTGTCAATCTGCATGAACGCCTCCTTAATTGTTGTTATAATAGTTATAATCATAATAATGGTCATTATTTATAAAGTCAACGTATACTTCCGCTTGTTGTTGCTTCGCGAATGAGATGTAAGTTTGAAAAAAGTCTGTGTATGTTTGTGTGGGTCTGTGGCCGATAAAAAAATGAAACGTATTTTTGATCTGGCTATGGCCGGTTTTTTATTATGTTTTTTAAGTGTGCCGATTCTTATTGTTGGATTGATGGTAAAGCTGATGTGAAGGTTGTGAGGAGGGAAGGATGGGATATGTCTTTCAAAAAAAGTTGCAGCTTTTGATCGAATGCTTTTTGAATTTCTTTGGGCAAATTATTATATTCTTTTTTAAACCGCTTGCTGAACTGATAGTAAACCGCTTGCTGAACTGATAGGTAGTTATTTTTTTAGCCATTTTAACCCTTCCTCGGCAGACTCGAATTCGGCGGAAAGCTGATCTTTTTCGATTTCCTCATCAACATCGGCTTCCATTTTTTGCCATTCTTTTGTCCAATACCATCCCTGCGAAGGGTCAATAAGTTTTCTGGGCTTCAAGACAATCTGATCCACTTCAACATAGTCGCCTTTTTCGATCCCGAGAGTGATCATAATCTTTTTGGGTATACGAATCTGCCCCTAAGGGCTTATTTTCATTATTATTGACGTTGCCATAGATCCTCCTTTAAACTATTAAACTATTAAACTATTCTAAATATTGTATTCTTTCGAGTCAAGAGAAATCCGGGAAAAAGGTACACTTTCAATATTTCATGGGAATTAGCTACAGATCCACACAAACAAACGCAGATTAAATATCTCACGCAAAGGCGCAAAGCCGCCAAGATAAAAAAACAATATAAAAGAAAATTATGACTGAAAATGAGATTGCTATAGACTTTCAGATAATTCTTTTGACTGCACGCAAATTACGTGCAATGCGTAAGACAGGTGAATTGTTTAAATCTGAGAAAGGAGTCTGACCCATGAAACAAAATATTACATTGAGCCTTAACAAAGATCTAATCAGAAAAGCAAAAATATTAGCTGCTCAAAAGCAAACATCTATCAGCGGAATGCTTAGCCGGGAATTACAAAAAATTATAGATGATTCGGAAGAATATGAATTGTTTAAACGAAAGGCTTTAATCAATATCAATCAGGGATTTCATTTGGGTGGAAAAATTGCGGTTTCAAGAGAGGAGCTTCATGAAAGGTAAAATCTTTATAGATACTAA
>JAFDFV010000038.1 GCA_019309665.1 Deltaproteobacteria bacterium
GTGTCATTGATATCCCTGAGCCTGAAAAAAACCATGCTGCCACACTTGTGGACCAGACTGATGTTTCGATGGACCTTGAAAAGTTTTCATTTGAAGGCCAGACTTATTTTATCGGCAAATTTGGCAGGGCTGAGATATCAATTGATTTTGACAAGATAGACTCGGTTTTATTTATTTTACAGGATGATCATGTTAAGGCCAAGGTAAATTTAAAGGACGGAAAAGCTCTTGAGATCCTGATAGATAAGGACAAAAATTGCTATGGTATATCTTCTTTCGGAAATGTCAGGATACAACTTCAGGATATAAAAAAGGTAGCCGTTCACGGCTTGAAACTTGAAATTGGAAAGTAGAAATTAGGGAGAGATTAAAATAGAAATTAGAAATTGGGAAGAACAGTACAAAAGCATGAAGACAAAACATCTTTACATAAATACCATCGGATGTCAGATGAATGTTTATGACTCCGAACAGATTGAAAAGATATTAGCTCCCTTGGGATACAAGATAGCTTCGTCTTTTGAAGTTGCTGATCTTATAATTGTTAATACATGTGCCATCAGGGAAAAGGCTGAACAGAAAGTTTTTAGTTTTTTAGGACGTCTTGCAGGCCTTAAAAGAAGAAAACCAGATTTGATTATAGGTGTTGGTGGTTGCGTGGCTCAGCAGGAAGGCGATAAGATCATGGAACGTATGCCGCATGTAGATTTGGTTTTCGGAACACATGCTATATTACGTTTGCCTTATCTTATAGAAAAAATAGAATCAGAAAGATGCAGCCTTGTCGATGTTGAAATGTCAGAAATCATAGAAGAGTTTGAATCTATAACGAAATCACCGTTGGATAGAACTGATCCAAAAGTTACAAGCTTTGTGACAATTATGAGGGGCTGTGACAATTTTTGCACTTATTGTGTAGTACCATATGTCAGGGGCAGAGAAACAAGCAGATTCCCTGAAAGCATAGTGGGCGAAGTCAGAGATCTCGTTAAAACCGGTGTTCGAGAGGTTACTCTTCTTGGTCAGAATGTAAACAGTTATGGCAAAAAGGAAAATCTGAACTCATTCCCGCAACTTTTGGCCCGGGTAAATGAAATAGATGGACTTTTTAGAATCAGATTTACTACTTCTCATCCAAAAGATTTGTCAGATGATCTTATTAGCGCTTTCAAAGACCTTGATAAGCTGTGCAACCATATACATTTGCCTGTTCAGTCCGGATCAAACAGAATTTTAAAAAGAATGAACAGGAAATATAACAGGGAGTTGTATCTTGAAAAAATAGGTAAACTGCGCAATAATTGCCCAGGTATAGCTATTACTTCTGATATTATTGTCGGCTTTCCAGGAGAAACAAGAGCTGATTTTGAAGAAACTTTGAATTTAATAAAAGAAGTAAAATTTGATAGTATTTTTGCATTTAAGTATTCCGACAGACCAAATGCACCGGCAGCCCGTTTTGCAGACAAAATTACAGAGCAGGAAAAGAAAGACAGATTGCAAACCCTGCTGAATTTGCAGGAATATTTTACAACCAGAAAAAACAGGGTTCTGGTTGGATCAAATGAGTTGGTCCTTGTTGAAGGTTTAAGTAAAAAGAGGATGGATAGCGATGATGCCCAAAGTAAAAATCAATACGTTCAGTGGACAGGGCGTACTGAAACCAACAAGGTAGTAAACTTTATACAGAGTGAGGCCACTATTCCACGCGATAGAATATTAAAAGGGAAAATAGTGAACGTGAAAATTGAGAAAGCATATTCGCATTCGCTCTTGGGAAAAGCAGCTCAGGTTGAACCAACACTTTTTAATTTAAACCCAAATTGAACGATTTTTTACTCGACCTGCACCAATCTCTTGCGCATCAAGGACTTGCGAAAAGTCTCGACATATCCATTGGTATGCCTACGCTTTTCGCAAACCTTGCTGCATCAAGATCTTGAGAACAAAGTTATGCTGCTTAAAGTTAGCATAGCGGGACTGACAATTGATCCGGCTTCAAACACACCGATCATTATTTTAAAGTCTGATAAAGATGATCAGGCAATTCCTATATGGATAGGGTTGCTTGAAGCTACTTCTATTGCTTCAACTCTTCAAGATATTAAGTTTGAACGCCCCATGACTCACGATCTTTTTAAGAATTTTACCGATCTTCTTGATATCAAAATACAAAAGGTTGAGGTGTGTGATTTAAAAAACAACACTTTCTACGCGAGAATATATTTTATTTATGAAAAGGGCGATTTCAGTATGGATGCACGACCCAGCGATGCAATTGCTCTGGCACTTCGATATAATGCACCAATTTATGTTGATGATGATGTTATTGAAAAGTCGAAAATGTCGGATACCCATGCTGAAGCCCTTGATAATACCGAAGAGGGAAAAAAGTGGGCGGATTATCTTGAAAAGCTTTCGCCTGAAGATTTTGGGAGATATAAAGTATAGAAAAAACAATTGCAACAGTTCACGGTTAACGGTTGATAAAAACATAAAAGCAATCAGTCGTTGCACAATTCATTAAAAAAACTGTAAACCGCGAACTGTAAACCGTTAACAAACAATCTTAAAACAGTAATCGTAAATATACTATAAATTATGATAGATCTTCATACACATACGGTTTTCAGTGATGGCGTTTTGATACCTTCCGAGCTTGTTAGAAGGGCGGAGTTTGTTGGATTAAAAGCAATAGGAATAACGGATCATGGTGATTTTTCAAATATTGATTTTATAGTTCCAAGAATAGTCGCCATAGCAGAGAAACTAAATGGCGTTTTAAGCATAAAGGTTGTTCCCGGTATAGAAATAACACATGTACCGCCGGGCCTGATATCAGATGCAGCAAAAAATGCGCGCTCTTTAGGAGCAAAGGTTATTATAGTGCATGGAGAAACAATTGTCGAACCAGTTGCTCCAGGTACTAATAATGCTGCGATAGAGGCAGATATCGACATTCTGGCGCACCCCGGCCTGATAAGTGAGGAGGAAGTTTTTAAAGCAAAAGAGAATGGAATTTTTTTGGAAATATCAGCTCGTAAGGGACATTCTCTGACAAACGGACATATTGCAAAGCTTGCCAGGAAAACAGGTGCAAAGCTTGTCATCAACACCGATGCTCATGCGCCTGAAGATTTGATTGATGAAAAAATGGCAAAAAAAATTGTTTACGGGGCGGGTTTGACCGAGAATGATTATGATGTAATGCAAAAAAATGCTTCCTTATTTATATAGAGAATAGGCTGAAGGCTGAAGACTGTTAGGAAAAAGCGCATTTTGAAGCCATGTTTGGTGCAAGAATCAGATGTTTCCGCTAAAGTACGGCAATCGTACTCTTCTGACCCCTTCAGCCTTCAGCCTAAACAGCTTCAGCCTGACTACGTGAGTAGTCACGATTTTTTTACTTGACTAAATAAAAAACATCATTTACATATAACATAAATAAATAAATTTGATTCAGTAAATTATGGAAATATAGAAATAAAGATTGTATACATTTTCTTAATATCAGATTTGTAAGAGCAATTTTTGGATAAAAAGGAGGAAGTTATGTCTCTTGATCCAACTAAGCATCAGGATTGGGAAATTGCCGAAGATGCGGAAAAAAATATGAAAACCGTATATCAACAGGGAGAGGAACTCGGGCTTGAGAAAGAAGAGTTGCTTCCGCATGGGCATTATGTGGCAAAATTGGATTTTGCAAAGATTGTTAAACGTCTTGAAGGAAAACCGGACGCAAAATATATTGATGTAACAGCAATAACCCCCACTCCACTCGGAGAAGGAAAAAGCACTTGTGCCATGGGATTGGTGCAGGGATTCGGCAAGAGAGGCAAGCGAGTAATAGGAGCTATCCGCCAGCCTTCCGGAGGTCCCACAATGAATATTAAGGGTAGCGCTGCAGGAGGCGGGCTTGCGCAGTGTATTCCTCTTACACCTTTTTCATTGGGTCTGACCGGCGATATTAATGCTATCATGAATGCTCATAATTTAGCTATGGTAGCTTTGACATCGAGGATGCAGCATGAAAACAATTATTCTGATGAGATCCTGGCTAAAAAGAATTTAAAACGGCTTGATATTAATCCAAAAAATGTTGAAATGGGATGGATACTTGATTTTTGCGCCCAGTCCCTCCGTAATATAATAATAGGTCTTGGTGGAAAGATGGACGGTTTTCCCATGCAGTCCAAATTTGCAATTGCTGTAAGTTCCGAGATTATGGCTATCCTCGCTGTTGCTACAAGCCTGAAAGATATGCGCGAACGAATGGGTAAAATAGTTGTCGCGTATAACAAAAATGGCGATCCTGTTACTACGGCAGATCTTGAGGTTGACGGCGCCATGACTGCATGGATGGTGGAAGCCCTGAATCCAAATCTAATGCAGACCTTAGAAGGACAGCCGGTTTTGGTGCATGCAGGACCATTTGCAAACATAGCCATAGGGCAGTCATCAATCATTGCAGACAGAGTTGGATTAAAATTAGCAGACTATCATGTTACCGAAAGTGGTTTTGGAGTAGATATAGGTTTTGAGAAATTCTGGAACTTGAAATGCCGTTTTAGCGGGCTGAAACCACATTGCGCTGTAGTAGTCGCAACCATTCGTGCATTAAAATGTCATGGCGGCGGACCTCCTTTACCTCCCGGCAAGCCGATGGACCCTGCATATCTTGAAGAGCATGTGGACTGGGTTGAAAAGGGATGCGAGAATCTGGTTCATCACATTAAGACGGTTAAAAAAGCCGGTATAAACCCGGTTGTTTGTATCAATTCATTCTATACTGATACAAAGGATGAGATAAATGTGGTGCGCAGATTGTCTGAAGCCGCGGGCGCCCGTGCTGCTGTTTCAGAGCACTGGCTCAAAGGCGGTGACGGGGCGTTGGAGTTTGCAGATGCAGTTGCTGATGCATGTGAGGAAGAAAACAATTTCCGCCTTCTTTACGAGCTTGATACTCCGCTTCGTAAGCGGATTGAACTGATAGCAAAAGAAGTTTACGGTGCCGACGGTGTGAGCTATACCTCTGAAGCCGAGGCCAAGGCCAGGAGAATTGAACAGGATCCGGAGCTGGCAAAATTGGGTACATGTATGGTCAAAACCCATCTCAGCCTTTCCCATGATCCCAATAGAAAAGGCGTCCCAACAGGGTGGACTCTTCCTATACGGGATATTTTGACCTATAGTGGCGCAGGATTTATTGTACCGGTTGCTGGAGCTATCAGCCTTATGCCGGGCACAGCCTCAGATCCGGCTTACAGGCGTATTGATGTAGATGTTGAGACCGGAAAAGTTAAGGGTCTTTTTTAGAAAAGACAAAAAAGACAGTGCCTAAAGTGCCTAAAGTATATTAAAGTGCCTAAAGTTAAGGAATTCTGCCATTTTATATAGAGCCTGAACGAAAACTCCGTTTAGGCACGGTTTTGAGTTAAAGAAGTAACTCCTGCAACTCTGGATTATCAATTAGCACGCCGAAGGCGTACCACAATTTTAGGCATTTTAGGCACTTAATCGGGGAGATTTAAATAATGTCAGCAAAAATTATTAGTGGAACCGAAATAGCCAAAGAAATAAGGGTAGAGCTTAAGCAAGAGATAGCGGAATTAAAGGAAAAACATGGCTTGACTCCTGGATTGGCTACAGTCCTTGTGGGTGATGACCCTGCATCCAGGGTATATGTCGGTCAAAAGGATAAGTCTTGTAAAAACCTGGGTATTTATTCGAAGATGATTAACTTGCCTGGAGATGCTTCAAGTACAGTTGCCTCTTCCTGAGCACATTAATGAAACCCGTGTACTTTATGCAATAGATCCCAACAAGGATGTAGATGGTTTTCATCCTGTAAATGTCGGCAAAATGGTTATCGGCGAGAAATGTTTTCTTCCATGTACACCTCATGGAGTATTAGAGCTTTTAAGTCGTTCAGGAGTAAAAACAGAGGGAGCTGAGGTGGTAATAGTTGGTAGAAGCAACATTCAGAAGAGGCCCTCCGGTAATGCAACGGTAACTCTGTGCCATACAAGGACTAAAGATATATCTTTCCATACAAAACGGGCGGACATACTTATAGTCGCTACCGGACATCCCAAAACGATTACCGGCGATATGGTCGGAGAAGGAGTTGTTGTTATTGATGTCGGGGTTAACAGGATTGGAAAAACGCCTGAAGGAAAGGCGATTTTAGTAGGTGATGTTTGACAATTGTTATGCTGATGAAGAATACGGTGGAAGCGGCAAGAAATACAATATAAGAGCTGATAAGCTATTAAGCTAATTAGAATGAGCTATTAAGCTGATGAGCTAATGAACTTAACAGCTTACCAGCTTAACAGCTAACTTGGAGGAATGATAATGGGATCAAGAAGATCTCCTATAGGTGTTGCCCCGCATTGTATGGGCATTGATTGCGAGGGCAGCACATGTGTTGCGGAGCAAGCTGAGAAACAGGGGGTTGTTACCTATATACAGCGTATGAACAGGCGTGCTATTGAGCCATGCCTTTTTGGTCAGGGGGGAACGTGCTGTCGTATTTGTTCCTTTGGCCCATGTATGATGATTGAGGGTGTCCCGGAGTCGATAGGACTTTGTGGCGCCACTCCTGCTACTGTAGCTGCGCGTAACTTTGCCCGTATGGTTGCCGGAGGAGCATCTGCACATATGGATCACGCCTTGGAGACGACGATGGCTTTTTTGGCTGCGGCCAGGGGAGAATCAGACTACAAAATAAAGGATGAAAAGAAACTGCGTGCACTGGCAGAGATTTTTGAAATAAAGACTGAAGGCCGAAGCACGAAAGATATCGCCATTGAGGTGGGTGAAAAGGCATTGGCTGAATTCGGCAGGCAGGAAGGGGGCTTATATTGCATAAAACGTGCTCCTGAAAAAAGGCAGGAATTGTGGAAAAAATTGGGAGTTACACCTCGCGGCATACAGCGGGAAGTTGTTGAGATAATGCATCGGACCCATATGGGTACCGACCAGGATTATCGCAACCTGATTCTCCAGGCCACCAGATGTGCCCTGGCAGACGGTTGGGGTGGTTCCATGATATCAACCGAATTGCAGGATATCATGTTTGGGACGCCGGTTCCGATCCGGGCAGTGGTCAACCTCGGCACCCTTTCCAAAGACGAGGTCAACGTGGTTGTTCACGGTCATGAGCCGATCCTGTCTGAGGCAATGGTTTTGGTTTCCCAGGAACCGGAGATGATCGAGGCAGCCAAAAAGGTTGGGGCAAAAGGGATCAATTTAGTCGGTGTCTGCTGTACTGGTAATGAGGTTCTCATGCGTCACGGGATTCCTGTTGCAGGCAGCTTTATTCAGCAGGAAATTGTTCTTGCAACCGGTGCGGTAGAGATAATGGTGGTAGATGTTCAATGTATCATGCAGTCCCTGCCGACAGTAGCCGGCTGTTTTCACACTGAGGTGATTACTACCTCTGACAGGGCTCGGATTCCGGGCGCCAAGCATATAGAGGTGCATCATCATAATGCAGTGGACACAGCACGGCAGATCATCCAGCGCGCAATTGATAGATTTCCGCAGAGAGGAGAGATCAATATCCCGCAAAACAAAATGGATATTGTGGCAGGATTCAGTCACGAAACCATCAATCATATGCTGGGAGGGACTTTTCGTGCTTCATATCGTCCCTTGAATGACAATATTATAAACGGCAGAATTAGAGGGGTTGGTGCAGTTGTAGGATGTGACAGCATGCGCGTCAAATCCGGGTACGTACATACCACGGTGGTAAAGGAGTTGATAGCCAATAATGTCCTGGTCCTTGTCACGGGCTGTGCTGCTACTGCATGCGGGCGTGCGGGACTTCTGACTCCTGAAGCTGCAGAGCTGGCAGGGCCTGGCTTGAGAGAGGTCTGCGAGACAGTAGGTTTGCCGCCGGTATTGCATATGGGATCATGTGTTGACAACAGCCGGATTCTGATGGCTGCAACAGGGATTGTACGTGAGGGAGGACTTGGAGACGATTTGTGCCAGGTCCCGGCAGCCGGTTGCGCACCGGAGTGGATGAGCGAAAAAGCCGTATCCATTTCCAACAACAGGAAGCAAGATTTTGACTGATTTTTTGTTCAAAGAGTTTGAAGATCTGTACGGTGGAATGTGGGCGGTTGAATCCGATCCGGTAAAGATGGCCCAATTGATGATCCAGCGTATTGAAAAAGGGCGGGAGGCCTTGGGTATTCAGGAAACCAGGGAAAGAGTTCTCTATGATATGGAAATGAGACGTGAGATATAACAAGTGCCTAAAGTGAGCTAAAGTATATTAAAGTGCCTAAAGTTAAGGAGGCAGGTGCATTCCTTAACTTTAGGCATTTTAGCTCACTTTAGGCACTATTATTAATTACGTCACTGTATTTACGATTAAAGTACTTAGTGGCTGAATGGTTACAAATATGAAAGAAAGTAAAACAACAAAAATGGGTTCTGTCCTTGTAGTGGGCGGCGGTGTGGCAGGTATTCAGGCATCTTTGGATCTTTCTGAACTGGGTTATTTTGTTTACCTTGTTGAGAAATCCGCATCAATTGGCGGGGTAATGGCTCGATTAGACAAGACCTTCCCTACCAATGACTGTGCTATCTGAATACTTGGACCAAAGTTAGTTGAGGCCGGTCGGTCTCCAAATATAAAGATACTGACGAACGCTCGATTAGAATCTGTTCAGGGTGAGGCAGGGAACTTTACCGCTCACGTGCATACTGCTCCGCGATACATAAACCAGGATCTTTGCACGGCCTGCGGCACATGCACTATGTATTGCCCAGTTATAACCGCAGATATTTTTAATGAAGGCCTTGCTTTAACAAAGAGCCTTCATAAAGATTATCCCCAGGCAGTGCCATCGAGTTTTTATATCGATCCTAGAGAGTGTCTTTTTATAAATCACGAGATGTGTCGTATCTGTGTTTCAACATGTCAGGCGCAGGCCATAGATTTCAATCAGAAAGAAGAAGAACTCAATCTATCCGTAGGTTCTGTAATATTGACTCCGGGGTTTGGTCGTATTGATGAAGAAGTTCTTAGCCGCTACGGTTTCGGTAAATATCCTGATGTGCTTACAAGCTTAGAATTCGAGAGGTTGACTTGTGCATCAGGTCCAACTGAAGGGACGATTGTCAGGCCGTCGGATCAGCGTCATCCAAAACATATTGCATTCCTCCAGTGTATAGGATCAAGGGATGAAACATGTGGAAACGGATACTGTTCTTCAGTTTGCTGTATGTATGCAATTAAAGAGGCATCTGTGGCAAAAGAACACGACCCTGATCTTGATATAACCATATTTTATATGGATATGAGGACTCAGGGCAAGGAATTTGATGCATCCCGTCAACGAGCCAGGGAAAAATACGGCATCAAATTTGTCAGATCTCGTATTGCGGGAATTCAGGAACAAGGGGATCAATTGAGGATATCATACGTGGATGGGCGAGGTGTTCATCACGGTGAATCTTTTGACATGGTTGTTCTTTCTGAAGGTTTGGAATCACCTGAAGGGGCTAATGATCTTGCCCGTAGCTGCGGTATTGATATTAATAAGTATGAATTTTGCAGTACTCAGGCTTTTACTCCCCTTCAGACATCAAGGCAGGGTATCTTTGTGGCAGGTGCTTTCGGAGGGCCTAAAGACATCCCGGAGAGCGTTACGGAAGCAACCGGTGCTGTGGCTTCTGTTGACTCATTGCTAAACAAAGTGAGGGGCAGCCAGGTTGAAAAAAAAGAATACCCCGCAGAGCTTGTGATAGGAGATGAGCCAAGAATAGGTGTTTTTGTGTGCCACTGTGGAAGCAATATTGCCGGCGTTATTGACGTTGCTGCAGTTAGAGAATACGCATCAACTCTCGACTGTGTTGTTTATGCGGATCAAAGCCTGTATGCTTGTTCTCAGGATGCTCAATACATCTTAAAGGAAAAGATTAAAGAGCATAATCTTAATCGGGTTATAGTTTCTGCCTGCACACCCCGTACACATGAACCATTATTTCAGGAAACACTGAGGGATACGGGCCTGAACCGTGCTTTGTTTGAAATGGTAAACATCAGGGATCAGTGTTCGTGGGTGCATGCAGGAGAACCTGAAGAAGCTACCGAGAAAGCAAAGGATCTGGTCAGGATGGCAGTTGCAAAGGCCGCCCTGTCGCAACCGCTTCCGGAACAGCAGATTCCTGTTATACCGAGAGCGCTAATCATAGGTGGTGGAATTTCAGGAATGACAGCGGCGTTGAGTATGGCGGAGCAAGGATTTGAGACCTTTCTAATAGAAAAGTCTGACAAACTTGGCGGCAATCTGAGGAATGTGAGCGCTCTGCTATCTGGTGAGGACCCAAGAAAAATAGTTAAAGAAGTTGAGAAAAAGATAGCTTCCAATGATTTGATACAAGTTTATACTGAAGCTGAGGTTGAAAGCGTATCCGGCTATGTGGGAAACTTTACCACTAACATTTCTTCTGCTTTGGGGACACAAGTTATTGAGCACGGTGTAATCATTATTGCTACCGGGGGCCATCCGTATGAGCCAAAGCAGTATTGTTACGAAACCTCCAGGCAGGTTATAACCCAGATAGAACTGGAAGATGCTATTTCTTCCGGTGCCCTGGAGGAAGATCTCCAACAGGTTGTTATGATTCAATGCGTTGGTTCCCGGGGGGATGACCTTTCTTATTGCAGCAAGGTATGCTGCGGTCAGGCCGTGAAAAATGCTCTGCGGATTTTAGATAAATACCCGAATGCCAATATTTATATTCTTTACAGAGATATACGCACTTACGGGTTTATGGAAGACTACTATAAAAAGGCAAGAGAAAAAGGCGTTGTTTTTGTCAATTATGACAAGGAAAAAGCGCCTGTTGCAACTGACACGGACGGCAAGCTTTCCGTTACCTTTTTTGATGAAATGCTTGATGATGATATTACCCTTGAGCCGGATCTTCTCGTACTGAGCGTTGGAATAGTACCGAACGATGTTGATAGCCTGTCAAAGATTCTCAAGGTACCTGTGACAAAGGATAACTTTTTCCTGGAGGCACATGTCAAGCTTCGTCCGGTTGAATTTTCTGTTGACGGTATATTCATGTGCGGTCTTGCCCATTCCCCAAAACCGGTTAATGAATCTATTGCTCAGGCAAAATCTGCTGCCGGCAAGGCAGCTCTGCCTCTGGCAAAAGGTGTCGTGTCAGTAGAGCCGATTGTATCTAAAGTAAATCCTGAAATTTGCATTGGATGCGGTATTTGCGTAAGCCTTTGCCCGTATCAGGCGATTCAAATGGTCAAGGTAGATAAAAAGAAAAAAGCACAAACAATTTCCGCCTCTTGTAAAGGCTGTGGGATTTGTGCATCCCATTGTCCTACACTGGCTATATCTATGGGCGGTTTTACAACCGAACAGATCAGGTCTCAAATAAAGGCCTTTGGAGGATAGGAGGATCAATGGGGCAAGAGTTTAACCCTAAGATACTTGGATTCATGTGTAACTGGTGCTGTTACGCGGCCGCAGATTCAGCGGGTGTGTCACGGTATCAATACCCGCCGAATGTTAGAACGATTCGCATGATGTGTACAGGGAGAATGGACCCCCTTTTTATTATAGATGCCTTTTGTGTCGGAACAGACGGTGTCTTTGTGGGTGGCTGACACCTTGGAGAATGTCATTACCAGGTTGGTAATTATGACGCAATGATAATGGAGGAATTTGTCAGGAAGATATTGGCAAAGATCGGTATTGATAGCGACCGTTTTGTATTGAAATGGGCATCAGCGGCCGAGGGTCCGCGATTTGTAAAGTTGATCACTGATTTTACCGATAGAATCAAGTCTCTTGGTCCTTTGGGAGAGCCCGGGGGCGTTAGTAAGGATGAGTTGCAAATCAAGCTTTTGGCGGCGAAAAGTGCGCTTGAGAAAGCAAAATTGCGGACAGGGCTGGGCAACCTTACAAAGGGATTCCGTAAAGAAGGTGATTATTCTGATCAGCAAATAAAGCATAAGGTGAATGATAAGCTGACAAAGTCAATAAGTACTGAGATAGATAAAAATGAGACTTTACTTCGCATACAAAAACAAGGGCCGATTTCTTTTGACGAGTTGACCAAAAAATTAGGGGTGTCTGGAACAGATATTGAAAAATATGTGGCTGCATTTAGCAAAAAAGGATTGGTAGTCGAGACTGACAACCAGTTGTCAGCGACTAAATAGTGCCTAAAGTGAGCTATAGTGCCTAAAATGCCTAAAGTTGTGGTACGCCTTCGGCGTGCTATATATCTTCAGGGTTTAGTTATAACTTCAGCCGGAAATAAAGTAAGCAAAGTTGTATAGTAAAAAAGTTGAAATTGTCAGTGCCGAAGGCGCATTCCTTAACTTTAGGCACTTTAATATACTTTAGCTCACTTTAGGCACTTAAAGAGCAGGAAATTATGACAATATATAAAGAAGATTTAGAACCTCAATTTAAGTTTGAAGTAGCAGGACTTCCGGAAGGTGAAAATGTCAAAGAATGTTTTGCATGTGGCAGTTGTACCGGTGTCTGTCCGGTCAGCCAGATAATACCTGAATTTGATCCCAGAAAAATTCTTCATATGATATCTCTCGGCCTGAAAAAAAAGCTGCTTTCATCTGATTTGCTCTGGTATTGCACTAACTGTAGCACTTGTAAATTTGTGTGTCCGCAGGATGTTCGATTCAATGATGTTATTAAAGCTCTGAAGGTACTGGCGTTGCAGGATGGATATGTAGATGCAGATACTTTAAGTGAAATGGGCAAGCTGGCTGTTGTGGATGAGAAACTTTGCGTGGGCTGTCTGACCTGTGTACGTTTGTGTCCATTCTCTGCTCCGAGCATCGAGACGGGAAAGGGAGTTGCTCATATTGAACCGCTTAAATGTGTGGCTTGCGGAATATGTGTTGCAGGGTGTCCTGTTAAGGCCATTGAGTTGAAAATATCGGAAGATGTCAAACGCTTTAGTTCGTTTGACTTATTACGCCAGGCAGAGCAGCCTGACAATTTGGGTGAACCCAATATTGTGGCCTTTTGCTGCCACTATACAGCTTATGCGTGTTCACAGGATTTGCAGAATCTGTCTAAGTTGGGATTTCCCAAGAATGTTAGCGTGGAAATGCTTTCCTGCAGCGGCAACATCAGCATAAGCCGTTTGTTGAAAGCGTTTGAAGATGGAGCAGATGGTGTTTATGTAGCAGGGTGTCTGGAAGATACTTGTCACAATGTTAAAGGAAGCCAGGTTGCATCGAATAGAGTGAATTATGTAAAAAACGTTCTTTCGCAGTTGAACTTAGACCCTTCGCGTATTGAGATGTACATGATTTCCCGTGAATCGAATCAGGGATTTATTGATGCCGCTAAAGATATGACCAGGCGAATTAAAATATTGGGTGCCAGCCGGTTAAAGGGGAAATAGCGGACAGATAGCGAAGGGGAGGGTGTTTGATTTGACAATAAGGGCTAATGACCTGGATCCGGGGTTTAAATTTGAAATAGCCAATGTGCCGGGGAATGAACTTATCAAACATTGTTTTACATGTGGGGCCTGTATTGCAGTCTGTCCTGTTAATAATGTCTGTTCTGAATTTGATCCAAGAAAAATCATACATATGGTTATTCTTGGACTAAAAAAACGAGTCCTTTCCTCTGAAAACATCTGGTATTGTTCTCACTGCGAATCCTGTAGATTTTCCTGTCCCCAGGGTGTCCGCCTGAGCAAAGTTATGGATGCTCTACAGACTATAGCTTTGAGGGATAATTATGTTGCTGCTGATGCATTTCAAAAGTTTGCTACTGCTCCCTGCAAAGTTGCATGTCCGGCTCATATCAGCATTCAGGGATTTATTGGAATGATTGCAGAGGGAAGATACAGAGACGGCCTGAAACTAATCAAAGAGGAAATGCCTTTCCCCTGTATTTGCGGCCGTATATGCTGCCATCCATGTGAAAACAAGTGCAATAGGGGTAAGGTTGATGAACCGGTTGCTATTGAGTATCTTAAACGGTTTTTAGCTGACAGAGACCTTGCAGGAGATATTAACTATGTTCCTGAGACAGAAGAAAAGAAAGATGAAAAAATAGCTGTGATAGGCGCGGGCCCTGCTGGTTTAAGTGCGGCATATTTTCTTGCTATTAAGGGATACCCTGTGACGGTTTTTGAAAAGCTGCCGGTGGCAGGCGGTATGATGGCTGTCGGTATTCCGGCATATCGTCTTCCCCGTGATATTCTCAGGAAAGAGATAAAAACTATTATTGACATGGGTGTAGAGATCAAGAGCGGCGTTACTTTAGGAAAAGATTTCACAATAGAAAGCCTTAGAAATGAGGGCTACAAGGCATTTTTCATTGCTGTAGGTCGTCATGCCAGCCGAGGATTGAATGTGAAAGGAGAGAATCTTGAAGGAATAATTCACGGCATTAATTTTCTAAAAGATATTTCTCTTAAAGGCAAGGTGAGTATTGGTGAAAGGGTAATAGTTATAGGCGGTGGAAATGTGGCAATAGATGTTGCTCTCACCGCCCTTAGAAGCGGAGCCAAAGAGGTTCGGATAGTGTGTCTTGAGGGTCGTGACGAGATGCATGCCTGGGAATATGAGATAAAGGATGCGCTGGATGAGGGAATAGCTATAATAAACAATTGGGGCCCAAGACGTTTTATAGGAAAAAACGGGCATGTTAAGAGCATTGAATTCAAACACTGCACTGCTGTTCTTGATGCGAATGGCCGTTTTAATCCTCAATATGATGAGTCTGAATTAATGACACTAAAAGCTGATACTGTATTGCTATCTATAGGGCAGGCCTGTGATATGTCTTTTACCAAAGGGGTGCCTGATCTTGAGGTTTCTCCAATGGGCCCGGTAGTTAAAGATCCCCTTACCCTTGAAACCAATATCCCGGGAATTTTTGTCGGCGGCGATGCTTCTTATGGCCCGCGTTCGGTGGTGAAAGCTGTTGCTTCCGGAAAGGATGCAGCTATATCCATTGATCGCTATCTTAGAGGAGAGGACATTAAGGCAGGTCGTTCTCAGAAATGGAATAGCATTGAGTTTGAACCGCAAAATGTGAAACTTGCAGACAGGCAACAAATGCAGCGCCTTTCAATTGACCGGCGAAAAAGCTGTTTTGAAGAGATCGATTCAGGTTTCAGTGAACAGCAGGCCAGACTTGAGGCTAAACGGTGTCTCAGGATATGTGGAACTCAGTGTATAGATTAGAAACTATCAGTCTGCAATAATGGTTCATAGTAGGGGCGAATCTTGTGTTCGCCCTAATCAGGGCGATATAGGGGCGAATCTTGTGTTCGCCCTAATCAGGGCGATATAGGGGCGAATCTTGTGTTCGCCCTAATCAGGGCGATATAGGGGCGAATCTTGTGTTCGCCCTAATCAGGGCGATCACAAGTCAGGGCGATCACAAGGATCGCCCCTACTGCTACTTAACGGAAGGTAAAAGATTATGATTGTAGGACAACAGAAGGACTTTGACGAAATCAAAAAAATGATCAGTGGTTATAGCCGCATCCTGGTATTGGGTTGCCAGACCTGCGTTGCCGTTTCTTTTGCCGGTGGTATGCGCGAGGTGGAAATTCTGGCATCGATGATTCGTATGGACAGGAAAATGGCCGGTCAGGATGTTGAAATCGTAGAGGAAGCGATTTTGCGGCAATGCGATTTTGAATTTTTAGATTCTGTTAAGGATTTGGTTGCCGACTGTGATGTTGTTCTTTCGCTTGCCTGTGGTGTAGGCGTTCAGGCCATGGCGGAAAGGTATCCTGATAAAGTGATATTGCCTGGTCTTAATACTACTTTTATGGGCTTGACCGAGGAAATGGGCGTCTGGTCGGAACGTTGTGCAGGATGCGGAGACTGTATCCTGGACAGGACAGGAGGATTGTGTCCCATTGCCAGGTGTTCAAAAGGCCTCTTAAACGGGCCTTGTGGTGGATCTGTGAATGGCAAATGCGAAATCAGTCCTGATGTTGATTGCGTATGGCAACTAATAATCGATCGTTTGAAAGCTCTAAATCAACTGGAAAAGTTAGAAGAAATATTTCCCATTAAAGACTGGAGTGTTAGCGGGCATGGGGGGGTTAGGAAGATTGTAAGAGAGGATCTTACTGCGTGAAATATATCCGCTCCAGGTATGATCAAATTCAAACCATGAAAAACTCACGCATAAGATATCGTAAAGAAAGAATCGGCCATAACTATAAAGAAATTATAGTAATTGAGCAAACAGCCGGACAAAGAATGTTATTTTATAAAGAATTCCTTCTTAACGATATCTAATACGCTCAGACAGTTTCTTGTTTTGAATTTGATCATACCTGAATCTCCTGTAGGCCGATTTTTGTTTCATAAAGCTTAAAGTGTTACGGGTTTGTAAATTTTTGATAAATCGAAAGATCATCGAGGATTATGTTTTCTAAAGTCGGATCAGTATTAGTAGTCGGTGGGGGTATTGCTGGTATTCAGGCATGTCTTGACCTGGCTGATTCGGGATATTTTGTTTATCTAATTGAAAAGTCGGCGTTTATCGGCGGCAAAATAGCGCAACTTGACAAGACATATCCTGTTAACGACTGCCCTTTTTGTATCAGGTATAATGAGCATATGGAGTGTGCTTCACATACAAATATAGAGCTATTAACCTTATCTGAAGTTAAAGATATTAAAGGTAGTTCAGGAAGTTTTAAGGTAACAATAGCCCAACATCCGAGATATGTGGATATTGAAAAATGCACTGTCTGCGGCTTGTGTGCGGAAACATGTCCCGAGGAGGTTAATGACGAATTTAACGAGGGCCTGGGAAAAAGAAAAGCTGTCTATCTGGAGTATCCCGAGGCTGTGCCCAATAGCTATGTAATTGACAGAAAAAACTGCCTTCATTTTGCAGAAGAGGGTTGCAGTATTTGTCGGGAAGCCTGCAATGAAAAGGCCATAGATTTTGATAAAAAAGAAAAGAACATTACTCTTAATGTCGGATCAGTTATTCTGGCGACAGGTTTTGATTCCGTTGTTCCATCATATTGCGAATATATTAAATTTCCAAATGTTATTACCAGCATGGAATACGAGAGAATTCATAGCCTGAATGGCCCTTATGGCGGTCATTTGATACGACCTTCTGATAGAAAAGAGCCCAAAAACATTGCATGGCTTCAGTGTATAGGGTCAAGAGATATGAAACATAACTATTGTTCAACGGTTTGCTGTATGTATGCCGTCAAGCAGGCCATTCTTGCTAAACGAAGCAACAGAAAGTTGAACACTACTATTTTTTTCATGGATATGCGGGTATGCGGGAAGGATTATGAAAGATATTACAACCGTGCAAAAGACGAGGATGATGTTCGTTTTGTTCGATCAAGGGTGCATAACGTTTTCCCTGTGGATGGTACAGATAACCTTTTAATTCGTTATGCCGATGAACAGGGAAAGATCTTTGAAGAAATATACGATATGGTCGTTCTTTCGCTTGGTTTAGAACCTTCTCAGGATGCTGTTAAGTTAGTGCGCGATCTTGGTATTAGTCTTGACAAAAATAATTTTGTTGAAACCAGTAGTTTTGCGCCGGTTAATACATCCGTACCGGGCATTTATGTCTGTGGCGCTCTTAATGCTCCAAAAGATATTCCCGAATCAATAACCGAGGCCGGCGCAGCCGCCTGTGCTTCATCACTGAACATAGCGGCATACAAAGCAGCATCGCGTGAGCCCCTGGAAGAGACAGGGCAAAAGCCGGCATCAACAGGGCTTATTGTCGGCGGAGGTGTAACCGGCATGGTAAGCTGCCTGTGTCTGGCTGATCAGGGATATAAGGCATATCTGGTAGAAAAGACCGATAAGCTCGGCGGACATGCTCTTAAACTGAGGAAGACTTTGGCGGACATGCTCTTAAACTGAGGAAGACTTTTAATGGCGAAAATGTAACGTCATATGTTAAAGAACTTATAGATAAAGTAGAAAATCATCCTCTGATTGATGTTTGTCTTAATTCCGAGGTTAAACATACAGATGGGTATGCAGGTGATTTCAGTACCAGGATAGCAATCTCAAGTTCAACTGAAACAAAAAATATCAGGCATGGCGTTACAATTATATCAACCGGGGCAAATCCGCTCAGAACTGATGAATACCTTTATG
>JAFDFV010000289.1 GCA_019309665.1 Deltaproteobacteria bacterium
CAGCTTGCGGGTATGCGTGGTCTTATGGCAAAGCCATCAGGAGAAATCATAGAAACTCCAATAACTGCTAATTTCAGAGAGGGCCTTTCAGTACTTCAATATTTTATTTCGACCCATGGTGCGAGAAAAGGCCTTGCTGACACTGCATTAAAGACAGCGAATTCAGGATATCTTACCCGGCGACTTGCTGATGTTGCTCAGGACTGTGTGATTATGGAAATGGACTGTGGAACAATGATGGGCGTTGAGGTTGAATCTCTTGTGGAGGGCGGAGAAATTATCCAGCGTTTGGGAGAGCGTATTTTAGGACGTGTTGTATCGGAAGATATACTTGATCCCTTCACAGATGAAGTGCTTGTAAAAGCTGGAGGAGATATAGATGAGGAGGCTGTAGAAAAGATTGAAGAAGCGGGTGTGACTATCGTCAAAATCAGATCCGTTCTTACGTGCAAGGCAAAACGTGGTATTTGTGCCAAGTGCTATGGCCGCGATCTTTCACATGGCACAATGGTTGAAATTGGCCAGGCTGTTGGCATTTTAGCAGCTCAATCTATTGGTGAACCTGGAACTCAGCTTACAATGCGTACATTTCATATTGGTGGAACAGCAAGCCGGAGAGTTGAACAGGCTGATATCAGAGTTCGAGCAGATGGGACTGTAAGTTTTATTGATCTGAATACAGTAGAAAATGCTGATAAAGAATTTGTTGTTATGAATCGGCGTGGCGGTGAAATAGCCATTATTGGTGAAGCCGGACGAGAGCGAGAACGGTTTCCCGTTATCTATGGCGCTCACATTGAAGTTAAAGACGGTCAAAAAGTTAAAGCCGGAGATCTTTTAGCGACGTGGGATCCATTTATGACACCAATTATCACAGAGATTGATGGAATCGTAAAATTCGGAGATATCATATCCGGCAAAACAATGCAGGAGAAGCTTGATCCGGCAACTGGAAAGTCAAGTCGCACTATAATTGAATCAAAGAGTATTGATGAACGTCCAAGAATTTCTATAAAAGACAAACATGGAAAAACAGCTATACTTCCAGCCTCAAAGGGGCTGGCGCGATACACGCTTCCGTTGGGAGCTATTCTGCTTATCGAAGAAGGTGATCATGTCCATGCCGGCGGCGTTATTGCAAAGCTTCCGCGTGCAACTACCAAGACCAAGGATATTACCGGCGGTCTTCCAAGGGTTGCTGAACTTTTTGAGGTTCGTAAGCCAAAAGAAATAGCTGTGTTGAGTGAAATCGATGGATATGTTTCACTTTCCAAGGCAACAAAAAAAGGTAAGCAGAAAATAACGGTTACTCCTGTTGATCTTGGTGAAAAGAAGGAATATCTGATTCCACAGGGCAAGCACATAAATGTTTATGAAGGAGATTATGTAAGGGCAGGCGAACCTATGATTGGTGGTTCAGCGATACCTCAGGATATATTGAATATCAAGGGAGAGATTGCATTAGCTCGCTATATAGTTGATGAAGTTCAGGAAGTATACCGTTTGCAAGGTGTGAGGATAAATGACAAGCATATTGAGGTAATCGTAAGGCAGATGATGAGGCGTGTTAAGATCATTGAAACCGGTGATACTGAGTTTATTTATGAGGAGCAGGTAGATAAAATAAGATTTGAGGATGCTAACAAAGAGGTGGTTGAGAAAGGTGGAAAACCTGCTGTGGCGGAATCGCTTATTTCTGGAATTACCAGGGCTTCTCTCGGTACCGAAAGTTTTATTTCTGCCGCTTCGTTTCAAGAGACAACGAAAGTCCTCACAGATGCGAGTATCGCAGGAAAAGAAGATTATCTTTTGGGGCTTAAGGAAAATGTTATTATGGGCAGACTTATCCCAGCAGGTACAGGGTTGCCTTTATACAGTGATGTCGAAGTTGTCCCGAATTAAGTGCCTGCCTGAAATTTTGTCTCACTTTTACACTTTTTTGCTACGGAGATAATTTTCAGACAGGCTCTAAATTTTTTACATAAAAAGCTTGACAATTTTGTTCCATGCGGATAAATAAATTCTTTTTGTCAACACGTGAATTACGTTTAAAGATACTATTATAAGGAAGAATATGCCGACCATTAACCAGTTAGTTAGAAAAGGCAGAAAGCGAATTAAAAAGAAGACCAATACACCGGCTCTAAAGGGAGCTCCACAAAAGAGGGGAGTGTGTACACGCGTATATACTTCAACACCCAAAAAGCCCAATTCTGCTTTGCGTAAAGTTGCAAGGGTCAGGCTTACTACCGGGGCAGAGGTTACAGCTTATATCCCCGGCATTGGGCATAATCTTCAGGAACATTCGGTAGTTCTGGTTCGCGGAGGTCGTGTAAAGGATTTGCCGGGGGTAAGGTATCATATTGTAAGGGGTATTCTTGATACACTGGGGGTAGAGGACCGTAAGCAGGGAAGATCAAAATACGGTGCAAAGAAGCCTAAATAGTGCCCGAACGAAAACTATATATTTTTTCCAAGTTCAAGGAAGGCGAAAATTTTAACCGCAGGAATACAGCTTAGCTCATAGCTGATGGCTCTTAAGCTCATAAGATAAAAGGAGTATAATAGCTTAACGGCTCAAAAGCTTAACAGCTCGCCCGAAGGGCGCTAATTTAATAAGATGGTGAGGATATGCCAAGAAGAAGAGAAGTGCCTGAGAGAATAACTATACCTGATTCCAAGTATAGCAATAAGCTCATATCAAAATTCATAAAATCTATGATGCTGGATGGAAAGAAGAGCGTAGCTGAGAGAATGTTGTACGATGCATTGGATATCATTGAAAAAAAGACAAATGAATCCCCAGTCAAGATTTTTGAAAAGGCAATTGATAATGTCAGGCCGTTAATTGAAGTTAAGTCGCGACGTGTAGGTGGCTCAACTTATCAGGTACCTACAGAAATCAGACCATCCCGTCGGACGGCTTTGGGTATTAGATGGATTATAAGTTTTGCACGCAAAAGACCTGAAAAGAGTATGGACAGAAAATTGGCTGGAGAGTTATTAGATGCTGCTAATAACAGAGGCGCTTCCGCCAAGAAAAGGGAAGATACGCATAAAATGGCTGATGCAAACAAAGCATTCGCACATTATCGCTGGTAACCCTTATTGAGCGAGAGCCGATGATACCCCATCTCCTGCGTTGTCAAGGGTTCGCAGTAGGCTTACGGCTTCACCCTTTTCGCCTTGGATCCGGGGCATCCTCGACTCTCGCTCAATAAGGGTAATTAAGTCATGATAAAATGTTTATAGCTCAAAGTTTAAAGTAAATTATTCAAACCCCTAAACTTTGAGTTAATTTTAGGAGGACGGTGATATGGCTAAGGAGAAGTTTGAGCGGACCAAGCCGCATGTCAATGTAGGGACTATTGGTCATATAGATCATGGTAAGACCACTCTTACGGCGGCGATAACG
>JAFDFV010000001.1 GCA_019309665.1 Deltaproteobacteria bacterium
GCCGAACAGCTTTTGGTGCGCATGAGTGACAATTCGACTGGCTTCACCTGATCCAAAAGGATTTGTTTCCGGTACAATATTTAGCGACTATCCCTTCAAGGTTTTTAAGAGGCAATCGACAGTAGTTTGGATTTAGGATACTATGAACCTGCTTTTTGGCAATCGTCCTGTGCCGTTTCCTTTGGCAGGGGCTGCACTAGTAAACCTGAATCTGTTGAGGTGCCCAATGAAACGACGATTTTCCGCCCAAGAGTTATTTGAACTGTGAAAGGAATTTCAACCCCATAGATCTTGTCATGATTGTAAAAGGGGTTGGTTTTGTTGAAAGCGTCAATTATCTGAAACGCTTGTCATCTACCTCACCTGCCCATTGTAATGATAGACGTCACGACTTGAAAGAGATGCTCAATCGCATCGGCAAGCCAGTAGGATGACCGTTTGTACCGTTTTCTTTTATTCAAGACTTTTGAGGCGTACACCAGAGCCAGGTGGGAAATAGGCAAATCCCAGGCTTACCGGCTCATTGAGGCGTGTCACGTTATCGACAACTTGTCCCCAATTGGGGACATTCTGCCTGAAAACGAGTCCCAAGTCCGTTCGCTGGCCTCATTGGCCCCTGCTGCCCAACGTAAAATCCGGCGCGATTTTTTGATGACAGGCATGGAGTTGTCCGCTCTCAATATCAGGAAATACATCAATTCCAGCATAACCGACAACCATGGCACAAAGGCAGATCATACGGAGATCATAAGCGACACCTATAAGGAGGCAACCCTGGCAATGCTCGAACAGATTCGTCAGGCACGTTGCTTAAGGGGGAAGCAAGATAACGCACGGTAATGTTTTACCGGAGATCTCCGATTTGCCGACAGATGATCAGTTTCTGATATTGTTGCATAAAAAGATCATGAATAAGACCGGATCAGCCAAACGGCGGGCAAAAAAATACTACACTGATAAGTACAGGAAAACCGGTTTGATACCAGGTCCGCTCCTGCTTGCAGGCAGGGGGATTTTGGAGGGCCGGAAGTGCAGCGGACGTCCGAGATCGCTTGTCATTAGACTCAGAAAGCGGTTCGTCGAAATGGTGAAGGCATCAGTTGATCCGCGAAACCTACCGCAAGGAACACAACGGTTTGAAACACTACTTTTCAGACAACGGCTTGACAACAACATGGATCCCCGAACAAAAGCTTGAAAATTATCTGTCGGAAGCCAGCCCCATTGTATTTTCGTCCTCTGATGTAAAAGAGTTTGCCAAATACGGGGAAGCCAGCCCCATTGTATTTTCGTCCTCTGATGTAAAAGAGTTTGCCAAATACGGAAAAAGTCGCTTCTTAAAGTTGCTGAAGCCCAAAAAACTTCACGGGGTGTGGGTAGAATCCCTGTTTAACATCCATGAAATTCTCTCCTCCATCCTTAAAGACTTGAACTATGACACAACAGCCACATACCGGCGCACGCCCAAATACCTGAAAACGATATGCAGCCTCACAGACTTTTTCATTATTATCGACGAGGCCAATGACCTGGACCGCCGGGTATGGCCCTACCTGAAACGAATCATTGATGCAGGCGTTCCCATTATCCTTGCAGGACTGCTAAGGGTCAGGACCTTTCTTACCAGTGAATATCCCGACATACTGAGCCGACTCAAAACGCTTATTTTGTATCCGATCGTGGTGGAGGACTTTATTATGGAATACAAGGATTTTGAGTCTGATGCGATAGAACAGATCTACGTATCTACAAAAGGCGACATGCGAAAGTTCAAAGAGATCTGTACGGATTGTCGGGACAGGGCAAATGAGTTGAATTGCAGCTTTGTTGACGTTAACCTCGCATTGGAATTTCTTTCTGACCTGCCTCCCCATTGAGTTACCACAGCCGTTTCATTCTCACAGGAAATCCCTGCGCCATATTCACAACATCTGGAAAAGATGCACATAGAACAATCCACCCTTTGAATTATTACGCCCTCCAGCAGAAAACAACCCGATAAAAAAGGTTCAAAACTATCAAATGCATGAAACAAGGCACAAGCGTTACAGTATTTTGTCAGTGATGAAAAATGCCTTATATACACATCTATCTGATTTGTAAGAGTATTTATATGCTTTTATGATGAGATGGGTCAATAATAGCGTTACACTATTTGGATCTTATTAAGCTTATAAACCATTGAGATCTCATCTGACCAAGTCGATGTACCGTATAGTATTTAACATTCCTTAATGTCGTTTACTTTGCTCAAAAGACCCGAAAAACCTTGATGGGAGAATGTGTCCGCATAGGCATGGAGCACTATTCCGAATTTTACCAGATTGTCTTGCTCAAGGGATTCCGTCAAGATATCTTTGATAACCGGTGATTCTTCGGTACAGCGGAGTTTTTTTGCAAAGTTTTTTTCCTTGCAACCTGGAACGAAGTGAAAAGCACAGGTATTGTTTATCATGGCACTGTAATTGTAGGTCTTTGTCCTGGTATAGGAATGACACGTAGCCATGTTGAAAAATGAAGGTTGATTGTCAATCACATCGTGCTGAACATCCTGAGGAGGAAATCCCCGAATAACAATATGATTTATCTTGGCATCATCCACGAACTGGGATGCATATGCTACCTTATGGGCACTTCCCTTACTAAAACCGCATGCTCCACAAAAAGCTAAGACCGCATAATAATGGGCATCCACTTTCATAGTGACTCCTCCTTTCTTGACATTGTGCTTCGTTAAGTTATTAAAGCCAAGATTTGATCATACATATAGATTTTCGGAAAAATAATTTAAGAGGTCATCCTTGCCGGCACAATACTTCTAAACAATCTGCGAAACCTCATCTATGGCTGCTGCATAAGCTGCTGCCAAGCCATCCAAATTTTCCTGAGCCCTCGCCAAATCACTGTTATTGTCAATAAAAAATGGCTCAGCAATGAGACAAGGGGCTTTTGTATAGCGCAAAAGGTGGCCGCCTCTATCTTCAGCCGCCTTTGGCTTTGCTCCTCTGTTGGACAGTTTTAGATGTTCAACAAGATGATTGACAAGGATTTCGCCCATTTTCCTGCCCTTTTTAGATTTATGGTAATAAAGAACCTCAACGCCTGAAGCTTTTCCATTAAAAGCATTGCAATGAAGGCTGATAACAAAATCGGGCTCAAGAGCATTTATGTCGTCTGGTAGCTCCTTATATGTCCTTCTGTAAATTCGCTGTATTCTGCATTTCGGATCTTCTTTTCAATGCGGATGGCCAAATCTTTGTTGAAATCGAACTCACTAAGGCCCGCCCTTTTGTTAAGCGCACCAGGAGAGCTTTTCTTATGACCGATGACCAAGGCACAAAGCTTTTTCAGCGGAGCTATTTCCTGCTCACTTTCCAACTCAGACAGGCGCTCTTGAATTTCCGTTAAAGAAACGATGCCCTTTTCTGCAAGCTTTTGAATCAATGCGCCCGTTAAACGGGGCAGAGTTTCCACTACCTGTGCCGAATAGAGAATCTTGCCGGCAAGCTCCCCTTGGACCAGGGCTGTCTTGCTCAGATCTTCTTCGACCACAGGCAATGTTGCAGCCTCAGGCGGTTGTGGTGCCCCTTTGGCAAGTGTGGTAAGCAAAATCTTCCCAGATTCAGTCTTTAGATAACCATCCGGTCTAAGCGTTCCTATGAGCCAATCTTTTAACGCCATTTATTTCTCCCCTGGGATTCATCCAATTGATTGTTGGGAACTCGTCCGCAAGGACTTAGGGTGAATATGGTAAAATGCTTCAGGATGGGCTATTCTCAATGGCCGTGCCATAATCGCTCCTTTATCATCAAACGATATTATGGCATTTGCACATCAAAAGAGCCTATCTGTCAAAAATGAAGGACTGCCCCCGGGGTCGGGGTTTTCCCGGCTATGCGAATGCCAGGCGGGCTGAGCGAGGCGGGCGAGTATCAAGCCTGGAGTATAACCTCTCCTACGAATCAACTATTTGCCTCCCCCCCCATCAGACTTATTTAACATGGCCAATAATGTCTACAATATCCCCTGTAATCAATATATTAAAGCATTTACCTATGGTAGATCTCGTATTTCTAATTCAATCTTTATGGATTCTTCTTTCTCGACGAGTTCATAGCGTTCGCCGAAAGTCTTAAATCCAGAAGCCGTCACTTGGACCTTAATTTTTCCACGGGGAATAACCCGCAAAACAGCAACACCTTTGCTGTTTGTTTTAGCTGAAAATTCTTGACCGTCGCCTGATTTCACAAAAACATTGGCACCTTGTATTAGGATAAGCTCTTCATCGCTGCCTTGCGCCTTGACAACCACTTCGATGGTTGTATTCCGCGCAGTTTCAGGGGCCGCGGTATCCTGTGTAACCGTCTCATTTGTTTCTTCCGTCGAGCTATGTTGATCGGCTATTGTGTCATTGGCGCTATGCTGGGATTGTTGGACAGTATGTTCTGTCTCATTGTCAATATTCGCGCTTTCTGCGCTATCGTACCCCGCCAGCCCAATGGACATCAAAACCAAAATGATCATTAAAACCATATGAGTGAACATTTTCAGCATAAATAGTCCGGTTGTGACAAGATGGCCTTATATAAAAAGCACAGTAAACAGATTGAGTAGTTTTTCATTGTGGCTTGCTCAGCATTTTTCGTGTACGTACGAGTTCATGAACAACCTCGTCGTAATAGGGCTTTTCTTTAAGGCTGGCGCGTGAACCCGGAAAGTAAACCAGCGCTAATTCCGCACTTCCGGATTCCCAGCGTCTTAACACGATCGCGACGCGTTGTCCTTTTGAGAGGCGTGTGTTGTCTATTATAGGAAAATCGAAAAATCCGACACGAAAGGTAAAATCGGCTTCGACTTGGTCTTCCATCCAGATTTCTAATCTGACGCGTAGCTCTTTTTTGTTCTGGTCGTAGTCAAGCACCTCGACAATGAAAAGGCGGTTTGGTCCGCTGGAACCTATGTCCGCCGAAGGGAGCCGGAGTGTTTCCTCGAGTAGTTGGATACCTTCAGGTTTGTTTTCCAAGTCTTCAAAGAACACAGTCATAGGCCGAACAACACCAACATCTTCTAATGCGCCAATTTGTTTGTCCGCTACCTCACGGGCGACTTTTTCTAAACGTTTCTGTAAGATTTTACGCTCGTTTTCTGGATTGTTTTGGATATTTTCCTCCACATGTTTAAACAAAGGACCGAGATCGATCACATCGTGGAAGTTATAAGCGATTAACTCCAAAGCTAGGACTTCCTTCCTGTTTTCCGGCTTGTTTTCCGATGACTTGGATTCCAGAAAGGCTTTTATAATAGCATTAAACATCTCCTTTCGGAGGTCACTATCGGCTTTCTCCCGGTTGCTCATCAGTTCGGCATAAAGCCGAATGTTTGTTTCCGTTGCTTGTTGTCCCTCTAAGTATTGTGAGCCGAAGAA
Organism: Deltaproteobacteria bacterium; assembly: GCA_019309665.1. Classification (GTDB taxonomy): domain Bacteria; phylum Desulfobacterota; class Desulfobacteria; order Desulfobacterales; family ETH-SRB1; genus B13-G4. The sequence goes on from JAFDFV010000001.1 coordinate 5,426, forward strand.
CCCGACAAGGGCTATCGATACAGCCGCCAGCAATCCGCCTACAGGTCTGAGAACAACATCCCACTTGTCCCAGGCGTCCTTTTTCCTCTCCAGTTTCTTCCCATTGTCCTTTCCGTTCGCCATTGTTATCTCCTGCGCAGGACGTAATCGTCCCCCTGCCTGATCAACTCGAAGTCATAGCGGACTGGGTCCCGGTAGGAATTAATCGGATGTCTGGCTCCGGGAAAGCCAGGAAGCTCAAAAGAACAATTGCCTGTCTCGTTGACATAGATGCTGTAAGCGCCACGCTCGTTTGTTGTTCCAGGATAGGTTCTTTGAGCACAGGTAATCTGAATGGGTACCCCATGACCGATGGATCGGCCGTCTTGTCTCACAGTTCCATTTATTTTTCCTGCATAGGTTGCCGGCGGGAAAACCAAAATGGTTAACAGGACGAAAGTGCAAAGCTTCATCGCGTCCTCCTTGATGTTTATTTGACTTATTTGGAAAGTACGCCAGTTATGGAGCCAATGAGAATAAAGATGCTCCATATAATAACAACGATCGCAATAATAATACCAATGATAGCATCGGCAATACTGCAAAAGATTCCTGGCACAAATCCAAGACCAAACTCAATGATAAAAAAGGTCACAAATCCAGTGATCAGAAGAAGAGTTGCGCTCTTTATCCTGATCATCTGACTTCCGCCAATCCAAAGAAGAACAGCAGCGACTATTTTGCACAATAGCCCAAGACCGCCTAAGATTAATACGGGACCTTTTGGGAAAGCTCCATAGATAGCCGCGTAGATCAAAGGGCCAAAGGGCACTGCTAACAGAAGACCAATCATGATGATCAGTTTGAGAATCGCCTGCACAATCAGGAAGATTGAGATAAATATGACGATAATAGAATTAATGAGACTGATAATCATTCCCACCCTGTGAACAGAGGCTTTAGTAATCAGCATGCCGATGAGGCTGATCAGGATGGAAAAGAAGACCACCCAAAGATAGAGCCCATCGGCTTCCAGACTGTAACCAGGTGGGGCAGGTTCTGATTCTGTAATTTTTTGCCTTGCCTCTTTTTTTGCGTCCAACCGATCAGGGTGATCTTTAGGTTTTCCTTCCTCATCCATTGTTTCATCAATACCATTATTGGCGTCTCTGATCATCTCCAGAGTGGTAGGAAGAAGCTTCTGAAAGAAGGGGAGATTGGGTCCTCCATACTCAATCCCAAATCCAATAAAGAGAAAGATAAGAGCTACGATAACAAAAGATTTCTTCAGGGGTTGTATAGTGCGCATTTTATATTAGCTCCAGTTTTAAGGAATTTGTTGACGTGGCGCATGCCACGCCAACAAATCGTTAAGCTCCGCCGTTGGGCAACGTAGAGTTGTCCCTCTAATCTGTTCTTCCTCCAGTAACAAGGGAAAGGATGAGGAAAACGATACCAAAGAGTAAAAATCCTCCTCCACCAATACTAAGGAAAACTATTCCCTTAATTAAACCAATCACCAGTAACACGGCCCCTAACACTATAGAAGCAATCCACGCTAATCTTCCACGAATAATTAACCCCATAATAATATCACCTCCTCTCTTGATAAACTTAATCCCCTATCAGTACAGTGGGTTCACCTTCAGCTACAGGGTCAGGACCACCAGTAGCTTCTTTCACAATATCACCAATCCTGGTTGCAGGAAATTCATTAATAAAAACAGCGTTGCTTCCACCATCGACTACACCACCTCCATGGGGATTAGGTGTAGCCAGTGGACAGATATGGAAATCCTTCTTAGCCCGCCAGGCCGGCTTTTCCCCGATAAAAACATCCGGGCTTCCTGGACCGGGCTGCAAAGGACCACCATGTGCTGTCATATCACCTAAGCGTGCTGCCGGTTTTCTCATCTCTTCCTTTGAAATTCCATTACTGCTTCTTCATCTATTTGCTTTTTAATTACTTTAAGACGTAAAACCTCACGTAGAATCTCACGGTATCTTACGTGGAACCTCAAGTACCTTACGTTGTGGAACCTCAAGTTCAAGTGCCTTACGTGGAAACCCACCAGGTCGTATTCCAGGTGAAACCTTAACCGTAACGTTTCTTGTAACTTTTTTACCTTCTTTGTTCCTTGCCATTAATGTATAGGTAGTGGTTTTGTGAGGGCGAACTTCATTTCTACCGGACGGTCTGAACCTTTTTCCTAAAGGCTCAATTATAACTTCCACAGCATTTTTGGTTTTCCAGGTTAAATTTGATCGTTCGCCTTTTTTTATAGTGGAAGGGGCGGCTTTAAAAGAAACAATTTCAGGCGGCAGGATTTCAACCTTTTGCCCATTCCCAAAAAACTTTGGAATCACAAAGACTCCTACTAATACCAGGGCCAACACAACGACACCAATGCCGGCGCCAATGAGTATTTTGGGCAAGATGGAAGATTTGGGTGTTGAGACAGTCTCTACGGCATCTTCTTCCATAGCAATTTCTACGGGAATAATTTGTTCTTCAATTCTACGAGTAAGTGTTTTGGTCTTAAACCCCTCTTTTTTAGCAGTACAGGTCAGGGTTTCTCCTATATAGTCGGTAGACTCTTCATGTGCAAAATAACCCTTTCCATCCGAATACAGACTTGCCATTTCAGTAGTTCCAACACTTAGGATAATCTTCGCTTCACCTAAAGGTTCTTTAGTTCTGGCGCTTATTGCAGTTCCTGTTATCTTCATCTTTCCATTCCTCCTTAGAATTGATTTTCGTATTATTCCTCAAGAATATATACCTTATACGAAACCTTGGCAGCCACATTAGAAAAGTTTTTAAAAAACAGTCGATATTTAACCTGATTGTCAGAAAAACTACTTTCTATTCTCCAACTTATTGCAGTATCCTGCGTGACTGGATAGGCGCTCACCAAATAATATCTATGAGCATTCTCTATGGGCAGACTCTCTAAAAAGACAGAGGTATCTTCATGGCCTGGTGTCTTCTCCTTGCTCTTAGCTACCCTTATTTCACCTTCGCGCTTAACTTTTCCCAAGTCTCTCAATCTTGTTGGTCCTTTAACTACTCCAGCCTCTCTTATATTCATTAAGTCTATCTCGTTTCTCTTTGGATTGAATGAATCTTCAGCATCCTTGATCTCTTTAACTCCTTTGGCCAATTCGATACGAGCTAATTCCAGAATGAGGAAGTTGTCTGGCTCCTGAGTACTTACTTCTACCTTAGGCCCCTCTTCGACAAAGGCATATCCGGTAAGGGTTGGATTGGCTACATTTTCTCTTTTATCTATTTTTTGTTCATCGTAGCTAATGGTAATATACACAGTCTGCGGAAGTGTGTAGTCACTAATTCTTATATCTAATTGCTTAGGTTCAGCCAGGAAGAGATCACGTCCTTCTCCATCAATGGCATAGCCGGGGGCTATATAAAGAGAGAATCTGCCTGCCGGGGTAACCTTTAATTCGCCGGAGTAATTGGGTACTACTCCAGGTATATGCAGTGACTTATTGTGGAGTCTCCGCTTTTCTATATGATATTTCTGACCTGCATTCCAATCATCTGCTTTAGTGAAGAATCCTTCAAAAAAACTGATCCTTTTAAATATTTCCATCATTATTATCTCCTTTCTGTTCAACCTATATAACAATCCCATCCTATGGTTGAGTGAAATTCAATTTGCATAGGAAAGAGCTTAGGCCTTTCCTCATCAGGTGTATTAATCTTAAAGTAACAACTTGTGTGGGCCGGCTTCTGGGCATCTATTAATGAGCGAATTTTTTTAATGAGATTATTTCTTCGTTCTTTTTCTATCTTTCTCTTTTTAATTGAAGTGTATTCAAAAACAGGGTCCCATTCAGGGTCCCACTCTACTATAAAAGAATGAGCGGTATCTATCTGCTCCATAATATTTGTATCAATCCCTACGCTTGAGTGTATACCAATTATGAAGCCGGCCGGCCAATTCCATTCCTTGATCTTTACCTCTACCTCGCCGAACCAGTCCAAAAAGTACTTCAAGCCTTTAGCAGTACCTCGCCATTTATAAAGCTCTGTTGCAATTTTGATAAGGTTCCTCTTCTTCTCTTTGCTCCAACTCTCATCCAGAACTAAATCCACCCAGGAGGCTAACCAGGGCAAAAAATCTAAAGGCGCCCGATCAAGATCAAAATAAGTATAGATTTGATCTATTTTGACCTCAAGACCTGAGAATATATGCTGAAAAATTTGCAAGAAGTCTTTTAATAAGTTTCCACCACTTATATCTTCCTGGTGATAGATAGCAGGCAGGTACTGTAAATAACTCCTGCGTGCTACAGTCAGGTCCACCGCCTGTCCCTGATTGAGTAGAAAGCCCGGTTTCGGCTTTTGAGTTAGGACCACCCCTTCCTCTTTCTCATTGTCCTCATGATATGTAACCTGTCCAAGCGTCAGCCCTGATTGAAAAAGTCTTTCTCCGGCTTCTGAGAGTAATAAATCTATAAGTCCGGGCGTCCCAATCTGTAACAAAGTTGTTGACATAAAATTTTCCTAACCCGAGATGATATTTATAATGATCTCACCAGGATAGACTAAGGAATTATCCGGTACAGCCACTTTCTGGAATCGTGGATTGTCATTTAAGACCAGGTTGGCAACATAGTTTATTCCTTCGATACCCTCAAGAGTTTGGTATATCTCAGAGATATATACATCTCTGCCAAATTCCCAACCTTCTTGTCTCGGGCCTCCTCTAAGAGGATGAAGAAAACCTCTTAACTCTTCCTCCATCTTCTTTTTCAGTTTGGATGAATGTTCCGGTATCCCGATGGCTACATCAATTTTTATTGAAATCTTAGTATAACTCGGTTTAACTATCTTAAGTTTAGTGGTGATCAGGCGCCGCTGCTCCAGATAATCTCTTACCTTCCCCAATAGTTCAGTACTTGGAGATGGTCTGTCTTCTTTACTTTCAGGAACTATAATAACTGTAACTTCTCCGGGTTTTTCCTCAGTTGGCAAACATCTTGCTCTAGCTACATTGTTGGAAGCCTCTTTAGTTAATGCCTCAAAGTCATCTTTTGTCACTGCCCGATACCGATGTTTAAGGGTGCTTGGACCCCGTAATCTTGCTTGTTTCACTGTTTCCTGACCAGCTCCACCACCAGCGGATTCTAAGTTGGTAATAGATTCAATATATGGAATAGAACCCCTGAGCACAGTAATTGTTCCTGCCCCCACATTACCTATTGCTCCACCACCAACCCTGTACGTACTACATTTTATGTTATTTCTATCTATTGGAGGAATCTTGCCATGTCTGCTATCTCCAAAATACACCTTGCCAGCCTGGCAGTCTAAGATATAGTGCCGGCCATCTTCTTTTGATTCGAAGAAGTTAGCTACCTGGCGCCATCTTGTCCAAATAGCTTTTCCGGTTGGAGTCTCTTTCTCTTTGACTAAAATTTCTAAATTCGGAAGGATGGGAGCTTGCGAAAAACTAAATATCTGGTTTGGGTTGCCGTTACTTGAGCCTAAGATTTCATTTTTAAAAGATTTAGCCTGAATCACACTGACGGAGTTAAGATTAATTCCTCGCAACTTAGGTAAATATCCGTATCTGCAGATCTCCCATCTAGCTCTAATCCAATAAGCCTTAGTGTCAAAGACTTCAGTCCCACTAAAATCAGATGGACCTATAAATGCAATATCGCCGGCCCGGGTAAAATTTTTGGTGTTATCTTCAATCATCTTCAAGTTTACCCATTTTTTCTTTTCTTTAGACCAATATTCCCAGACTACTACCTGTTGTTCAGCCTCGGATTTTTTTCTTTGTCGATTTCCTTCATCTGGCGCTTCTTCAGCTACCCAAAAGTAAACTCGATGGAGTTTGTTGCTGAATCGTCGATCAAATCCCAAATAAAAGGCCGGCGATAACTCCGGATGAATCTTAAAAGGCTGAAAAGAAGTAATTTTTTTCTCGCGCATCTCCTTGTTAATATCCCTAAAGATAAAATCATTATAAGCTAAACAATGCTGAGGAGTCATTAACTCTTGACTAAACTTGAGAAAAACAGTCTTGATGGATGGTGGTCTAATGGTTGTAGTTTTCGTGCCATAATCACCGGCTATGATTCTGGCTCGAATCCAGTGGTTTTTTTCTTCCCCTATCTCTGCAGGGCTAATATCAGGAGGACAGTTAAAAGATATGGAACCTGTTTTGGTAAAAGCATCAGTTTCATCCATAAAAGCAAATTTACCCAACTCAACACCGACAGGTGTAGTTATACCCAAAATTTTCCACTCTCTATTTTGCGCCCAATATTCCCAGGCCAATTTTAATTCTTTTAGAGATTCAAAGGGTAAGGGGATATAAAAGTCCGACATTGTTACCTCTAAGGAGATACGAGCATTTTTTCTTGACAAAACCTCTTGGCTTGCAAGGTAGAAAGCAGTATTTAGCCTGGGCAATTTATCCAAAGGATAAAAATTTCTATTAAAATCAATAGGTAAATACTGTGTCTCCTCAACATTTGTGTAGCCGCGCTCCGGCTTTAGTCCCCTGCTTTCTTTAAGTTCCGCAGTTCCTTTGATAGCAACCATATAGGGTAATGCCCGCCCTCTTTCTACCTTGACCAACCGACAACGAAGCCAGAAACTTTCAATTTCATTGACCTTTGTTTTTTCTATTCCTAATATTTCATCAAAAGTCACATAACCACTGTTAGTCAAATTTTTTGTCTCATCAGATAAAGGAATCGTACTCTCCCACCCGGCACCATTCCAGAATTCCCAATCTAAATCTATTCTCTCGGCAGTATGTTCTGCTAAGAGTTGAAAATAAATTTTAAGCGCCATATCTCCACTCAAAGACAGGAGTTCATTATCGCCAAGATAGAGAATACGCTCTATTTCCGTATCACTATGAAAGATATAATATGGTTCCTTTGCTAAGGATTCACTTAAAACGCTTTCAGTATGATCCGAAAATCCATAAGGGTCTTTAGAGCAGCATTTTATTATCTTGATAGAAGTCAGATTAACTTCATGCTCGGTCTCAAATACAATTGCCTCAGCGTTTTTAGTCTGAGCAGTAGCCAACTCTATACCCTTATCTCCCGGAATTAAATCTTCTTCCCTTGCCCCTTCAACAATTTTAAAGGTAACAACTCCCCTGGCAGGTTGGGCAGGAAGTAGATTTATCCCTATAAGATTCAGGAATTCTATGTAATTTTTATCAGGAACACGATTGAGTCGGTAGATAATCAGTTCTGTCATCCAGGCAAAAAGTTCAATCAACGTAATGCCTGGATCACCGGGATTATAATTTGTCCATTTGGGACAATATCTAGGAATAAGTTTTATTGCCTCATTAACTATATCCTGAAAGGTGCGATCATCTAAATTTGGCGCTTGTAATTTCGACACTATAACTCTCCTTTTTCGTGTAAATAAAAGGGATAAACCAGGTTAAATATGTTATTGGTGCGAATGACTTTATAGTCTATGTTTATAAGTAACTTGCCAATATCAACCTCATCTTTGGATACATCTACTTTCAGTAGTTCCAGTCTCGGCTCAAACAATATCAAAGCCTCTCTAATATGATGTATGATCAACCCCTCAGTGGAAGTATTGACGGGCGCAAATACTAACTTATGGATTCCGCACCCAAAGTCGGGACGCATTAACCTCTCGCCTTTTGAAGTCCCTAAGATGATTCGGATGGACTCTTTGATATCCTCCTCGTGGCAGGAGAGAGCAATTCCGCCACTAAGATTGGTTTGAAATGGAAATTTTATACCAACGCCCAAGAATTCCTTACTCATTAGTCTTCTCCGACAAAATATTGAGAAATATCAATTAATATGAACCGTATTACCTTTGATAACCATGGTGCCTTTGGCTTCCATGTTGATAGAAGCTTTAGAAATAGCCTGGATTTCTTTTGCCGAAAGGGTTATTTTACCCTTTGGCGCCTCTAATTTGATATTTCCGTTCACACTGGTTATTGTTATTTCATGTGCTCCATAAGCTATATCTATTGTATTTTCCAGGGCAAAATCCGTAATTATTATAGACTTTGACTCATCGTCCAAGACCATCATCTGCCCATCTGTAGTGCAGAATTGTATGCGATGGATCTCATCATTTAAAAATAGTTGATTACCTTTTTTGGTGTTTATTGATATTTCCTTCTTTGCATCGTCTAAGATCGCCCGGTGTCCGCCTCTTGTCGTTATAAGTATCTGACCGGCGCCATCATCCAGGGTTATCTCATAGCCTTTGTTCGTTTTTATAATTATTTTCTCTTTTTTCTCTTCGTTATTATCATCAAAGACGATAACATGACCGCTCCGGGATTTTATGGCGCGGATGTTATTCTTTCCGTCAGCGTTATTAAAAGGCGGTTTTTGCTTCAATGTCCAAAGCGCTCCGAGCACAAAAGGATAATTGATATCACCATGTTCAAAGGCCACCAAAACATGGTCGCCTACTTCGGGCAGAAAAAAAGTCCCTCTATCCGGACCGGCCATAAGGGTAGCTATGCGCGCCCAGTAACTTTCATCATTCTCTTGCAACCATGGGAATTTTACCTTAACTCTTCCCAGATTTTCAGGGTCTTTGTTATTAGTCACAACCCCGACTACAACACCATATAGCTTGGCAGCCTTGTCTTCATCCGCAACAGTATCTGAAAGAGCGTCTCGTAAACTCATGCGGCATTCCTTTTCACTTCAAATTTAGTCAAATAACCGGTATCATTTATTGTATGTTTCGAGGATGTAATATAATATAGTCCGCTGAACCGTTTTCCCATGCCTTTTAATTCTATTATTTTACCCGTTCTCACCTCTGGTGTGCCAATGCAAGTTCCACTACCGGTGATATAATCCATAGTTGTTTTATTATACTTTGCCTTAGCCATTTCTTCAGCCTCATGTTGTGAGCGCACAGGTCTATCTACTATGGCAAATTCGGCATCCGAGTCATAAGCGTCTTCCACAGCTTGAGCGCCTGTTCTTTTGCCTCCCATCTTAGTGATTTCATCACCATTTTTGGCTATACCAATGAGCTCCTTTTCTTGTAAATTATAGCCCTTAACTATAACCTTGCTCAGTTGATTGAAGGTATTAAGCCTTGGCGAAAAAGACCTCAAGGTTTTACCCCACTCTAAGACATATAGTTTTCTTTGGCCACTTCCACTCTTCTTAAAATGAAGAGTCCTATCTGTTACCCATACTTCATAATTAATACTTGCAGCTCTATGTTTCAGGAAATGTATATTATTCTGATTGTTTTGATATACATATGAGTATCTTTCATCAGTATGATCTACATCAGGGGTCAAATTCATTTCTCTAGCTATCTGAGCGGCAATTTGACTATCACTCATGTCTAAAAAAGGTCGCCTCCTTCTCTCTCTCCTCAGACGATGATAACGGTTTTGTCCTCTTACAGTCAAAGTAGCGATTCCATCCTGAGAAAATACAGGTTCAAGAGCAGTTATCTCGCCAACTACCATGGTATGCAAATCATTAGAATAACCTATTTTTATCTCGACTCCACCACCTTCATCAAAAAGTTCAGAATCAATCCTGGTCAATTTATTGCTATGAAAGTATTCAGGCTTTTCGTGCCTAACCCATAAGGTGAAGGAGAATATATCCGCAGCATTCAGTTTGTCTTCATAAGTCACATTGATAATATCCTTAGCTATATCATACTCTAATTTTTTACCGTCAATGCTTATATTGAACAGAGGAACATAATAATCTTTTCTGACTTCATCGGGCATAATTGATATGACCCCCTCCAAAGCATTCTGTTTGATTATGAAAGGCCTGGAATAGTCAGGACCTGACCTGATTTCAGTATTATGGGATTATCAATACCATTGAAATCCGCTATTAGACGCCACTTTCCCGGATCTTTATACTCTTCGCCGGCAATCCCACTTAACGTATCGCCCTCTTTCACGACCCGATAAGTCGTATAATCAGAGGCGTGCAAGGGGCTGCGCCGTGTTTCAATCTCCGGAGCATTATATTCTTTGAAAATAACGCTTAAAGTTGTACGGACCGGTATTCCACTCTCTAAAAACATGGTGAATCTCTGACTAACATTTTCAAGGACACAAGTGAATTGCACCTTGCTCCAGCTAAAAAGGCAGACAGGGGGAGCATGGGTAGAAGGTTCAATATCCAATAGACCTACTATCTTGTTAGTATACTCGCGAACATCGGTTCTTTTTTCATACGTATCAAAGAAAAGTTCCGTGGAAAGTCTTTTAATATCTCCTCTGACAAATTGCAAAAAAGGAGAGCCTGTTCCCGGAATTCCGACTTCAGCGAAGCGATTACTCTTTTCAAAAGTATATTCTGCAGGATTGAAGAGTACCTCTATCTTATCTCCCGTAACGGTATTGACAATAAATGCTTTTTCTAATCCCATTATACTCCTTATTCTCTTTCCTTTTCTATTCTGAGACGATTTTCTATTATATCATAGACCCTGTCGGCTATAAGCTCATAATCTACTAAATGTTGAGCCGGATCGGTTAAGCCGGAGGGCTCAAAACCGATTGGATAACTCTTGACATCCTTTCTTGAGTTTGTATTTTCTTTGACTCTCATAACTTTCAATGACCGACTTGAATTATGATGCCTATCAAGGAAAATAAGCTGCGAGGAAAAGGAAGCATGTTCATCACTCAAAGCATCTTTTTTCATCCTGGTATGTTGAGTATCAATCATAGGGATAAACTTATGCGTCCGCAGGGAAGACCTTCCGAGGTGAAGGATTGGTTGCGCCTCTCTATCGCCATTGATAACCGTATTGTCAGAGAAAAACATTGGTTTTCTACTTTGTGGTTTTAATAATGAGAAAAATATATCGGTTGCGACAGGAAAAGGTTGTGGAGTTACGGTATCGGCCACCTTGCTCTCCTGAAGTGCAGGAAAGGGCATATGATCAAGAAGAGCAAGCCTTTTGGGTGTAGTCAGGTCGAATTTGCCGCTGCCAAAAAAAATTTCTTTTCTTGTAGTAAAGATTTCAGATTTTGCCGTTTTTACTGCTGAAAAAGTTTCTGAATTTGAATCTAAATGTATACGATCTTGCTTAAACTTAAATCCTTTATAAAATAATGATTCCATAAATGCAGGAATATACTTGTGTTTGTATATGGGCAAGAAGCTTTTAATTAAGTTTGCTGATCCACCAGAAATTGCTTTTCTTTTTGTTTCAAAAAGTAATCCTTTTACTTGACCTTCAACAGATGGACATGCGGAGGGCTTTTCTTCACTATTTAGACCTTTCTCCATAGATAAGGTATTAATCAAAGGTTGAATAAGATAGGTCATCTCAACTTCCGGCAGATTCAACATTTCGGCCCCGGGAGATCTGAACATCCTTAGGCCAAAATAGGACTCCAGAAAACCAAGTGGATTGGCTCCTAAAGGCCTAAGATAGTTCTTTAGAATATCTTTGTGAAAATTTATTAATCTCTTGTTCAGCCTCCCGATACAAGAGAGATATCCTTCATTAAGCATTTTAAAGCCTTTCGATTCCTTCATGGGCAATCTCTAGAACTTCGATAGCCACCTCATTGCCATTGGCCTTAAAATTTGGCCCTTTCCATTTGCAAGGCCAACCATCTTTGAAATTCCATCGCGCATTTTCCTCTCCAGTCTCATTAAGAAGTATAATGGAGCCGGATCTGCGCTCAACCTTTCCTGCGACAGCCTTATTTTGCCACTGCCACAGTTCAACTGAATCAGTGACCCCTCGTTTGAGAATGATATTGGAGTATTTTGTTTGGGTTGGTAATTTATGGATATAGGCATTCACTCCTCCTTCCTTGTATTCAAAGACCTCTGTTTCTATGTCCAGACCACTTACTTCAGAAAATCCGGCTTCTATCATTCCATTGATCTCTACCAGGAAGTTAAAGTTTACATAAGGATCACGCCTTTTCCCAGGCACCATTTCCTTGCTCCTTAGCAATTTCAGTTTTTAATTGAGGCATTTATCTTCTTATTAATCTTAGATATCTCCTCTACCCACCTGCACCTTTCTTGATGAGGCAAGTCCATTATCTCCTCATTTCCCCAGTGAAAATGATAGGCAATAAAGGCTATCTCCTCGTAGAGCCGGTCGAGGGGATAGCCAACTATTCCCCCTGGTTCAAACTGACCTCCACTTGACCGTTACAATGGGGACACTTTGTTGTGAGGGTTAATGATCCCCCTCCGTTTATTCTCCGGTAGAACTCCTGAAGATATGTCAGATCTTCCACAAAGAGTCCCTCAATAATCCTTGGATTAATATCCTCTATGGTTCCAAGTTTGGTAATCACCCTTGAAAGGAGAATAATTGTCAAATAGGCTGGGTTGTTCTGAACACGAGGATCTTTCAGGGGCAAAATCTCATCAGCCGCATTAGCCAGACGCAGAATACCCTCTTTGTAAAGATTGCCTTCCTTATCAACATAACCTTTTGGCAGAACAAACTCATATTCTGTCTGGATAACCATATTACCTCCGGTTTACTTTTACTGGGTTCTCTTCATCCCTTCGTGAGCAATCTCCAATGTTTCTATAGCAATCTCATTTCCGGTAGCATTAAGGTCCGGAGCATCGTATCTGGTTGGCCATGCTTGTGAAAATTCCCAGCGTGTAACCGAATTAGCTTCATCATTCAGAACTACAACAGCCATATTTTTTCTGGCATCTTTTATTTTTCCATCTTCTACATCCTTTCGCCAGTTATAAAGGTCTAGCGAATCAGTAATTCCCCATTTCAGAGTAACATTTCCATATTTTATAAGACCTGGGAGTTTTCTTACCGTAATCGCTTCGTTACCCTCCCTGTACTCAATGGGATCTTGCGCAGTATCAGGGATTGTCACCTCCCGAAATCCGGCCTGAGTAATCCCATCGATCTCAACCAGAAACCTGAAATTTTGATATGGATCTTTTCTTTTTCCAGCAGGCATAATCAACCTCCCTATTTAATAATTTAAACATTAATTTTATTCAGTTATTTCCGAGCCGCTGCGCCATTGAGCAATTCGGAAGATGACAAATTCCGCCGGTTTGACAGGAGCTATACCGATAAGAATAATCAGCCTTCCATTATCTATGTCATCCGGAGTCATAGTAGTTTCATCGCATTTTACAAAGAAAGCCTCATCAGGTGTAGTCCCCATTAAAGCGCCATCCTTCCATACTCTGGTGAGGAAATCGGTGATGGTTTGCTTTACTCTTGCCCAAAGCCTCTGATCATTAGGCTCAAAGACCACCCACTGGGTTCCTTCTTCAATAGATTCTTCAATATACAAAAACAGCCGCCTGACATTTACATATTTCCATATGGGATCGCTCGAAATTGTCCTCGCTCCCCAAACCCTTATGCCACGTCCACGGAAAGCCCTGATACAATTTACTCCTCTTGGGTTTAGAATATCCTGTTCTCCCTTGGTTAGAGAAAATTGCAACCCAACTGCTCCTCTTACTATTTCATTGGCCGGAGCTTTATACACGCCCCGCTCTGTGTCACTTCTGGCATAGACACCTGCAACATGTCCTCCTGGAGGTATAAGCTTTGGGCTGTTTGTAAGCGGATCCATTACCTTAATCCACGGATAATAAAAAGCGGCATATTTTGAATCCAAGGGCGGCATAAGTTTACTGACAAGACCAGCGTTTTGCCCGGCTTGAAGAACAGCAAAACAATCCTTCTTCAACTCACAATGTTTTACTATCTCATCGGTTAATCCCGTAAAACTATTCTCATTTGGAATACAAACCATAGAAATCTCATCGACCTCGGTAAATGCGCTAAGACCCGTGCGTTCTCCAGGATTAGCTCCGGCTTTCCCTTTATAAGCAGAAAGATCTGTTTTCGCGCCATCTGAACCGCCTTCAAGAAATTTTAATCCTCCGGTGGGGGGAGTAACCGCATCGCTTATTTTACTGACTTCTATAAGAGAAGAAATATTATTGATTCTTTTTTCATAATAGTCACTAGATGATATTTCAGGAGAAAGATTGTCGTAGACTTCGATAAGCGACGGTTCCCTGCGGTTTGAGTCTCGCTGTTTATTCGGATCAGTAGGATCGGCTACAGGCTCTGGAGGGGCGGCTTTCCAATAGATTACGATTAATTTGAAAAGTTTTGGATTAAGGGCGGAGAGACTGGCCTGTTCAATCTTTATTGCCACACGATTTCCCCAGGCTCCATGGCCTATAGTCTTTATACTAAATGCTTGACCGGAATTTCCTTGAGGAGATTCCTCGTCTGGTGCGGTTTCTTTGAGAGATTCACTCGCAGCAGCCTTCGATGATTTTTTGGGCTTTTCCGATTTATCACTATGTGTCGGAATCTCAAGAATTGCAGGGCTGCTGTTTTTTCCGACAATCCTGCAAATAAAACACCTTTTGCCTCCGTTGCTGAAAAATCCTTCCACAGCATACGGAAGATACGAATCAGGGAGAAATCCTCCGTAAAGTCTTAGAAACTGTTCCAGACCGGCAATCAGCCTTGGCACTGTTGGCCCACGATCTGTCTCTCCAATAAATCCTGCCGTGCTTGTGCTCACCCCCTCAATAGGCTTTCCACCCATTTCAACTTCTTCGATATAAACCCCTGGCGCTAAATACTCAGGCATGGCATACCTCCTTTTATGTCTTAAGTTTAATGATTAAAACATTATTATCATATGTTAATTTCTTAATATTACCATTTCTCATCCCTTATGCTTTATAGTAACTATCTTTTCCAGAACTACCGGCCCTTCAACTGTTTTAAACGGCTCTACACCGATGGTCACGCTGTAGTTAAGAGCAACCTTGGGTTTGCCGCCCATGGCTCGCCAGAACTCTCCAAGACTTTGCAATCGACCAGGCTGCAGGCTCAAGACAGGCAGAGGCAGATCCTGACCTTTCAAACTCCCATGAAGCATCCCGGCAGGAATAGTGGGGTAGCGCAAGAACACCTTCATCACCTCACCCAGCAGATGGTGCTCATCCATAACAGGATTGGGAGCGCTATCGCCGGGCCAGGCCGTAATCAGATAAGAGCAGTCCACCTGCACTGGTGGACGTTTTTTAGTAGCTGTACCGCTACTGTGCCGTTCAACGGTCCACTCGTTGCTCCGCAGATCCCGATTTTCCCGAACGTCGTAGAGAAAGATATCTATTGTCGGCAGAGTGACCGAGGTAGGCGGAAACTGATCATCGGGCGTGGCAAAGCTTATGGTCACCTGTGAGACCAGCTCTGACGGGAGGCCTTGCTTGAGGAGTTCTTCTATTGTTTTGTCGAGGTCGTTGATCATGGTTTATTTTTTAACCTTATGAGAACCGGATCCAGGCTTATAGTACGTCGCAAATGAATTGATACTCTTATTGTACAATGCAACTGATGTATCACTGTATCGTGTATGCCGATTTGGGACGCACAAACACGGCTTTTTGATTTTTGCGCTAAAATCAAGGGGATATAAATTTTAGCATCAATTCATCTGCGAAGACCTATAGGTCGCTTTTTGGTCAAGTGGTCCTGGAAATAAGCATACAGCCGCTCGTAGCGCATATCGAGTGTCGGAGCCAGGCAGATCAGGATGGTGTCCACATCAAAGGGAGTTAAGTGAAAGAGGCGCGCCGGTTCGTTAAGACACAGGGTAATGCCCTGTATGGTGCTTTCGGTCTTGCATTTGCCAATGTCAACGGCCATCCGGTCAAACGCGATCCTAACCTTAGTATAGAACGATGGCGATAGAGCACTTGCCCAGAGGGGTAAACAGATCAGCAGTTTCAAAAGCGCATCTATCTCTTGCTCAGAGTTAGAGAGACCCTGGAATTCGCAGTTGCTTTTCTGTACTTCACGCGTTAGCTGCACCTGCCTCTTAATGATCAGATCAATACGCTCTATTTCTGCCTGGATGTGTTGAAGTGATGTGGTATAGTATTCCATTTCAGTCTGACCTCATATTTACGGCTTGCATGAAAAACACTCCGATTGCATGAGCAACATATAAAAGACAAACCTGGAAACTGAAAGGCATCCATAACCCCATTTTAAATCAGAAAAATCAATGGTATTAATGGTGTTAAAGATAAAATCTATTTTGTTCTTAAGTACAAAAATTGTCAAGAACAAAATTAGAGTCTCCTCTCCTGTTCCAGATGTACGTGAAACACAAAATGCGGCAAACTTGATACTTGCAGGATTTAAGGTTGCGCGCCCAAATAAACTGTGCTAATTTTGAAAAATTATGAAACAATATATTATTGATGATCTAAGACTCGGAGAATACGAAAAGATTAAGACTTATCTGGATGAGAATGTCGGCACTTCAAAAATGGATGGAATATACTGGATACAGCTTGATGAAAATATTCTGACTGACATTCAGGCAGAACATAAGGAATGCCGGCCATTTTATTTTGCAATTGATATAGAACATGACCGTGTATCTTGTGAACTTCTTGTAAGATCCAGAAGTACAATAAAATGCAATTGTACAAGCTATGCTACTGAATCCCAGCGCAACTGGATTATTAAATTTGCTGATACAATATTCGAAAAACTGGAAATAACGACTTAGGCAGCTACTCAGGCCTTTAGGCTGAAGGCTATAGGCTGAAGGAAACAGATGATTCCTGAACGTTATTTTCTATGTTTAGGACAAAATTTCTGGCCGCTTTAATAACATTTTGGCTTCTGAAAGTCTATACCTTCAGTCTATTAGTTACTTTAATGTTTTGATCAACCGTTAACTGTAAACCGACAACCGTGAACTATTACTATTTATGATACGAACCCTGATTATTGCAATATTTACTTTTCCTGCTACAGTCTTTTTCAGCAGCCTAACCATACTTGCATCTTTTATAAATAAAAATAGCGATCTGGCTTATAATTGTACAAAAACATGGGCAAAATTTGTACTTGCCGTCAGTCGCATTAAAGTAACCGTCGATGGCGTTTACAACTTACGACCTGACAGGTCTTATATATACATGTCTAATCACCAGAGCAACTTTGATATTCCCGTTGCTCTGGCTTATCTTCCTTTTAAGTTCAGATGGGTTGCAAAAGCAGAACTTTTCAAGATACCGATTTTCGGTTATGCGATGCACAGGATTGGGCATATTAATATTGACAGATCAAATCGCAGAGCTGCTTTTAAAAGCTTAAAAAAGGCTGCAAAAAATATTCGGGAAGGAGTTTCGGTATTAATCTATCCTGAGGGTACACGCAGCAAAGACGGTAATATCAGTCCATTTAAAAAAGGTGGGTTTGTTTTAGCGGTGGAATCCGGAGTTCCGATAGTTCCTGTAATAATACATGGAACATGGCCTATCATGTCTAAGGATAAAATCATTATCAAACCAGGTAATGTTACTATAGAAATCAAAGAACCAATTGAAACAAAAAATTATAATAGAAAAAGTAAAGACGAGCTTCTTGAAAAAGTAAGAAATATCATTTGCGAATCTTTTGAGAAGGAAAAAAAAGAGACATTATGAAATTGAAAATTATTCCGTTGGGCGGGTTGGGAGAAATCGGCCTTAATATGATGGCCTTTGAATACGGGGATACTATTTTTGTTGTTGATGCAGGTCTTATGTTCCCTGAAGATTATATGCTTGGCATCGACTATGTAATACCGGATTTTAATTACCTGAAAGAAAACAAGTCCAAAGTTTCAGGAATTGTTTTAACCCATGCTCACGAAGATCATATCGGAGCCCTGCCCTATCTGCTTAAAGAAATAAATGCACCGGTCTTTGGAACTCGTTTCACGCTTGGAATAGTAAGGCACAAACTTGAAGAACATGGTCTTCTTTCATCAACTTCTCTCAATGAAATTTCTCATAGAAAAAAACTTAAAATAGGAATTTTTGAGCTTGAGTTTATTCGTGTAAGCCACAGCGTTGTGGATGGCATAGGCATTGCGGTTAAAACACCTTATGGGCTTATTGTGCACACAGGGGATTTTAAAATCAGCCATACGCCGGTGGATGGCGTAATGACCGATCTGAATAAGTTTGCCAGGTGTGGAGATGAAGGAGTTCTTGCGCTGCTGTCAGACTCCACAAATGTGGAAAAGGAAGGATATACTATATCCGACAAGGAAATAGGTGCAACACTGGCAAAAATAATTGAGGAAAGCAAAGGGCGTATCATTGTAGCTCTTTTTGCTTCAAATGTCGCGAGAATACAGCAAATAGTTAATATTGCAAAGTCAAAAGGCAGTAAAGTGCTGATTAACGGCAGAAGTAT
This sequence comes from Deltaproteobacteria bacterium, assembly GCA_019309665.1. Lineage (GTDB taxonomy): Bacteria > Desulfobacterota > Desulfobacteria > Desulfobacterales > ETH-SRB1 > B13-G4. The sequence continues at coordinate 23,676 of JAFDFV010000001.1, forward strand.
AGAGGTTAGCACAACTATTGCGAAAGATCTTGGATACATCCATATCCCTGAAAAAATGGAAATTGATATTAAACATATTGATGACTTTAAAGACGATGAAATAATAATAATAACAACCGGCAGCCAGGGTGAACCCATGTCGGCCCTGGCCCGTATGTCCAGAGGCATCCATAAACAAATAAAAATCAAGGAAGGCGATACTGTCATCTTCTCATCAAAATTCATTCCCGGAAACGAAAAAGCTATTTCAAGTATTATAAACAATCTTTACAGAAAAGGCGCTGACGTTATTTATGAAAAGATTTCGGCCATTCATGTATCAGGCCACGCTTTTCAAGAAGAATTAAAATTAATGATAAACCTTACCAAGCCTGAACATTTTATTCCGATACACGGTGAATACCGGCACCTGGTTCTACACTCTCGGCTTGCCGAACAAGTTGGCGTCGCAAAAAACAAAATACTTCTCGCTGAAAACGGCCATGTAATTGAATTTGATAAAAATGGAGGAAGAGTCCTTGACAAGATCATGACCGGCAGGGTGCTTATTGACGGGAAAGGAGTCGGTGATGTCGGGAGAAGTGTACTAAAAGAAAGACGTCTGCTGTCAAGAGATGGGTTTGTTGTAGTTAACATGGTTTTTGACGAAGAAACGGGAATAATTATGCATGGCCCGGAAATCGTTTCACATGGTTTTGTATTTGAGATGGAAAAAGGACATCTTCTCGAAGACGCAAAGTGCGTAATACTTGAAATTTTAGAAGAAACAGGCCCTGATGTCCCTGACAGAATTGATAAAATCAGATCTCAGATACAACCGGCTCTAAAGAAGTATTTTTATTTTACAATAGGACGCCGTCCGGTTATACTACCTTTTATTATAGAAGTATAAAAGCAGGGATCAGGGGTCAGGGAAACGTCAAAGTCAGTGCTAAAGTGCTAATATTTAGAGTTTGTGGGGACCTCAAAATCCGAAATCCGAATATCGCCTGATTTTATAAAAATGGTCGAAACAATATCTAATTTCGAATATCAAATGACCAAAACATGTCAGGCACTTATGCAATATCTATGGCGCTCCAGCATGTTTGAAATTTTGAATTTTGGTCATTCGTATTTGTTTCGGATTTCGTGCTTTGTGCTTCGAATTTATAGAAAATCCCATAAGTAAACAATTCTCGTTAAATCATCAGGTTATCAGCTTAAATGACGTAGCCCTGGATCAGGGGTTAGGGGATAGAGCTCAATATATAGTATTTTGTTTTTAAAAAAAAATATGCGCAAAGAAATTATCGGCATTTTCCTTTTTTTTCTATTAATTTTCACACTGGGCAGTCTTTTGTCATACAGCCCTGAAGATCCCTCAATTCATAATGCAAAAGCGGCAGGTGATGTTTACAACCTGTTCGGCATATTTGGAGCCCATGTTTCGGGTATTTTAATTGGGCTGTTTGGACTTGGGGCGTTCTGGATACCGATATTATTTCTTTTATCCAGCGCACATTTTTTTGGTGACTACCATGAAAAAGCTATTATTCTAATAATAGTTGGTGGAATTATTCTTATTATCTCTACCGGAAGCCTTCTTGCATTCCAGCAAAACCACTTCATAATTTTCGGAAGCAAATTTTCATCCGGCGGCATAATAGGCACCCCCATCAAATCATTCCTTATCAAATATACAAATCATACAGGCGGCGCTGTCATACTTATCCTTATGTGGCTTATGGGTTTTATCATGGCCACTGGTTTTTCTTTGATCATCTTTTTGAAACGATCCTGGAAGCTGATTATAAATGCAGTAAAAAGCACAAAAAAATTAATCGTAATATTGAAAGAGCGAAGAGAAAAAGCCAAAAACCGATCAAAAATAAAAAAAGAGTCTATCAAAAAAAAAGATCGCGAAATAAAGATAAGGGCAAAAGAGTCCAAACCGATCAGGGAAGGACCTGCTCCAAAACAGGATGTATTTGAGTTCATGAAAGCTGAAAAAGGGTTTCAACTCCCGTCTGTTAATCTGCTTGAAAATCCTGAAATAAGCTCTGCTTCTGCTGATGATAAAAATCTAAGAATGCAGTCAAAACTGCTTGAAAAAAAACTTGAAGACTTCTGCGTGCAAGGGAAAGTCGTAACCATATTGCCGGGCCCTGTTATTACGACCTTTGAATATGAGCCTGCCCCCGGGATAAAGATTAGCAAAATAGTCGGACTTACTGACGATCTTGCTCTCGCTCTTCGCTCGACAAGCATCAGGATTGTGGCACCGATCCCGGGGAAAGCGGCTATCGGTATTGAGCTGCCTAATGAGACAAGAGAAACAGTAAGACTAAAAGATATTATTATTTCAAATAACTTTGAAAAATCAAAGTCAAAGCTTACAATCTGTCTTGGCAAAGATATAATAGGGAACGCGGTAGTAGCGGAACTGGATAAAATGCCTCATCTTTTAATTGCAGGCGCAACCGGCACAGGCAAGAGTGTAGCTCTGAATGCCATGATTTGCAGTTTGTTGTTCAAAGCAGGCCCTGATGAAGTAAAGCTCATTATGATAGATCCGAAAAGGATTGAGCTTTCAAGCTATGATGGGATTCCACATCTTATTACTCCTGTGGTTACAGATGTAAAAAAAGCAACCAATGCTCTTTTCTGGGCTGTACATGAAATGGAAAATAGATATAAGTTGCTTTCAGAAAAGAAAGTGAAAAATATAAAACAATATAATCAAAAAACAGCTAAGGAAAAAACAAAAGAAGAAAATGGTCCTGAAAAACTACCATATATTGTTATAATTATTGATGAGCTGGCTGATTTGATGATGGTTGCTTCCAGAGACGTTGAGGTTGCATTGACACGGCTCGCGCAAATGGCAAGGGCTGCAGGCATACATCTGATACTTGCGACCCAAAGACCTTCAGTGGATGTACTTACAGGAATAATAAAGGCTAATTTCCCGACACGTCTTTCCTTCCAGGTTTCTTCCAAAACAGATTCAAGGACAATAATTGATACAAATGGAGCAGAAAATCTTCTAGGAAATGGAGATATGCTTTTTTTGCCTCCGGGAACAGCCAAGCTTCAGCGCATACATGGTGCATACATTACAGAAAAAGAGATTGCCGGAATAACTGAGTTTTTGAAAGAACAGGAAACCCCGGAATATGATCATGCAGTAATAACTGAATCTGAAAAAGAAAAAGCCTCATCTGAAGATCTTGAATATGACGAAAAATATGATGAAGCTATAGCGCTTATTACTAACACAGGTCAGGCCTCCATATCCATGATACAGCGCCATTTGCGCATAGGATATAACAGGGCCGCACGAATTATAGAAATAATGGAGAAAGAGGGGGTTGTCGGCCCTTCAGATGGTGTAAAACCAAGAGAAGT
>JAFDFV010000290.1 GCA_019309665.1 Deltaproteobacteria bacterium
TCTTGTCTGTGATGAAGCGCATCTTTACCTGCCCCAAAAGGGGGATTCCAACCCGATAGAAAAAAGAGCTGTTGAAAATTTTGAAAGGATTGCAAAAGAAGGTCGAAAATATGGTGTTGGTTTGCTCGTAATCAGCCAGAGGCCTTCAGACGTAAGCTCAACGATACTGAGCCAGTGCAACAACTTTATTGCGTTAAGGCTAACTAACGCAAAGGACCAGACGGTTGTAAAGGAGCTTATGCCTGATTCGCTTGAATCTTTTATGGAGATACTGCCCATCCTTGATATTGGTGAAGCTTTGATTGTAGGTGATGCCGTGCTTCTTCCCACCCGCGTAAAAATGGATAAACCGTCTGAAGGAAACAGACCTTTAAGCGCCACAATAGACTTCTGGGATAAGTGGAGTGAAAAGGAAAAAGAGACCGATTTGATAAAAGCCATCGAAAACATGAGGAAACAGAGCCGGAGATAATAATAATGATCAGAAACGAAAACGGCATAAATTTTGATGTTGGATATCCCCTGTCTGATGATGATTTTCATCTTCTTTATGTTGATATAAACAAAGACCAACATCAAAGATTTTTAGACTGGATCAAAGATGTCAAAGCCGCTCCCCTTATCATATGCGGTCAGATAGGCACAGGCAAAACAACCTTTATTGAAAAAGGCTTTTTTGAAATCGACAACCAAAAGTCACCGTTTGATATAAAATTTTCATTTGATACAGACACCCTGTTTCATTTTGAAGGCGAATACTGGGGCCTGTTTCTCGGAAAGATTATTGACCTTGCCGACAGATTGAAAGTGGATATCTCTTCATTCAAGCTTGCGGAAGATATACTGGGGATCGGATGTTCAGATAATGATTTAAAAGAACAACTGCTTAGAGAGACCATTTCAATTTTAGAAATAAAAAAGCAAAAAGATGTTTTTAAAAAAGTCGGAAATCTGGTTGCAGAGCTCATCCCGCTAATTAAAAAGATAATATTAAGGATAGAGGATAAAAACGGGCGCAAACTTTTTATCTATGCTGAAGGAATCGACAAATTCAAATATAATGAAACAGCCTATCCCTTTTTGCAGGGCATTCTTGATTTTATGGCTGATTACAAAACCCTTTATGAAGTAAATTTCGTGCACCTCTTTTTTGGTAACAAATGGAGAATGTCTGATGCCATTATTTTGCACAATGCAGGCAAAAAGGAGGTTGAAGCTGTTCTGCAAAAAAGGCTTGGCGACAGATATAAAGATTTTTATTCAGGTATAATTCCGGCAATCGCCGGCATGTCAGGAGGAAATTTAAGGCAGGGGCTTAAAATTCTGACCGAATACTATTATGCTGTAGAAGTTTTGAAAAAAACGGCTGACCAGGCTTTCTCTTATGCATGCAGCCTTACAAGGAACAACTCTTTATTTATTGCCAGAGAAAAATTTCCTTCAGATATCATAAAGGCAGTGTACCGGGACAGGTATCTTCTGACAGAAATGATAACCGGGGAGCAGCGCGATAGTGTTCATGATGCATTATATAATAAATGGATTATGATAACGGGTGAGTCCAAAGACAAAAAGCAATGGAAATCCATGATTAACCCGCTTATTACTCCTGCCTCCGATATTATTACTGATTTGCCGGAATCTCCTGAGGCTATGCTGCTGAAACAGTGGGCAAAAGAACATGAAATAAGCCCTTTTGGACTGGAAATAGATAAAAGTATCAGCGAGGAACAGATTATAGATCTTAAAACCGAAATTACAGCTACAGCGACTTTATCCAAAACCAGAATCTTTGATATAATAGATAGTGAAAGCTGTGGACTGAACCCATTTAATATAATTGATCTTTTTGAAAGACTGGCCGCATATTTTCTTGAGGAAAAGCGTAAAGATAAAATTATTATTGCCTATGATGATCCTGAAATTGCTGAAATTGCAAACGACTTTATTATTGGTAAGGCAGCAACTTACAAGCCTGTAGAATGTAAAGACATTTTTCTTAAAAATCCAACTGCGGAAAACATTTTAACGCAAATTCGAAATAATGAGGAAAAATATACTGCACTTTCCATATTTTTTGGGAATGCTCTTTCCGATAAAGATGCATTAACACTGAATAAATTAAGGGACAGGTTTATACAAAATCGAATGATCTGGTGGATCAGATTTGATCATTTACGAAGCTATCTTGAAAAATGGACGCAGCTCCAACAATTTTTCCTTATTTACAGACTTGATGAAAACCTTCTTGCATGGATAACAAAAGATGAAGTTCTGGAAGATCTGGAAGAAATAGATGACTCTGATTCTGATGAAATGAAAAACAGGCTTAAAAAAGTCCTTCATTACCTGGAGGGCAAAAAGAATGGATAGCAAAACTTACTATGAAATATGGAATCGTGTGGAGCGGGCCGCATTTATGCCTGAACCAAAGGAAGTAAAAAAGTGGCTTTCAAGTTTAAATTCTTTTTTTAATAAAACCACTGGGAAACCGAATTTAAAATGGAATGGTTATAATAAAAAGAAGTGTATTTTCAATGATAGCATGAATTATGATTCAATGAATCTTGTGTGCCGGTATAAGATAAACAAAGACCTTTCAGGGTTTTCTTTTAAAATTACGCTGTTGGAGCAGACAGTTAGTTTTGAATACAGCAATAGAGAATTTTGTGAATTTGATTACTTGACTGGACATTGTGATAAAAGAGCGGAAAATATCGATAAGGACAATTTAGTTGAAGTCCTGAAACAAAAAATTGCCCATCCCGCCATCCATCTCCACTTAACCGATGATGATTCTCTTCATGAAATCAGATTAGGAGTAGCGACAAGAAATCCTTTTGTTTTTCTCTATCAGTTTGTTTTTCAGATGATAGCTGAAAAAAAGAATGAAAGCACCAGGCTGGAAAGGTATGATAATAGCCCTTTAAAGGAAATTGAATTAAATCGACTGGCCGATTTAATAGGAGAAGAAATCGAGAACGGAAGAATATCTCCTGGAAAGCTTCTTGCTGGATAATGAGTTCAGCAATTCTAATTATGGGAATTCCCCTTATTTTACAGGCAAATATGGGATGTTTGTCTGATGGTTACAGAGGTTAATGGGCCTGTTCAACAGCCTAAAATAGTCATGTTTTCTGATTTTAGTTGAAAAATTAGATGTTTTCATGGCAAATAAAATCTATAACCTATTGAATTTTAATTTGTTTTTTCATAATGAGAATTGCTGTATAACCTTAGGAAATTTCATTGAATATTCCATAAAGAGAATTGCTGCTGCAGAAGGTCGGTGATTGCAATCATAAAATGATTATGATATAAAAATATAGAATATAAGAGGTTTTATGCGTCATGAACTCAAAAGATCTTATCAAAGCAGGCAGGCTTTCAGATGCCCGCAAGCAGC
>JAFDFV010000039.1 GCA_019309665.1 Deltaproteobacteria bacterium
ACCCATCTTAAATATTAAGTTTGGAGAAAAGATAACACAATGTTTGTTAGCATTGCGTATTCGAGTATTCGCTGGAAACTTGGAATGATTGCCCTATCGGCTGAAAATCAGCCAGTTCTTGACGCATAAGTTTGGATCGAATTTGCTCAAAACGGCTGATAACTTCTTTGGAATAAAGTCGCTCACCACAGTGCAAGCAAATTTCAGCGCGTACACTTAATACCGCAGTGTGCTTTCCACCACGCAGAAGTTTCTCAACGTCTTTTTCGACCATTTCGCCACCGCACACGGGGCACTTATCAAATGATAGCATCTTTTGGCCTCCTTGTCCGCCAGTTGATCCAGTATTTTTGATCGGGACGATACACAGTAATTAGGACAGCCCAATGGTTTTCCTGATTGTAAGCCCAAACGCTGTGCACTGGGTCATCCCTGAAAGTTTTGCCATAGATTAGGCAACTCGGATATGGTCTATCGCTTGGATACTCCTCGATAATCTCACCTTGAAATACAGTCATTAAGATTTCGTCAAAGGATAGCCGATCGGCTTGCGCTTCCTCGTCAGCATGGTCCGTAATGCGTATTCTATCGCGCCTAATCGCGTTAATAATGTCTTCCAAATTCACAGGAAGTTCCTCTTGCAGTTTATGAGCATAAGGGTCATTATTTATGTTTTGCTCATATGGATTTCTGGGCTCTTCAGTTTTACAGTTTTGATCAAAGTTTTGAAAAAGAAGGAAGAAATGGTACATGGAGAGACTCATAGATGGCGTGGCGCTCCTGCTAATAGATTAGAATGTACGAAAAAGCGCATATCGCTCTAAAATACGCGTCCCCCCTTCATTATGATCCCTTGCCAGAAAGCCCTTCCTGACTGTGCCCATGACACGAAACTCCACAACATCTAAAAATTCATACCAAATTAGCTGGTTATGGTCAACAGAAAACCACCTTGCTCCGGCCAACTGAAGAGTGGGCCTGAAACAGAAAAGGATTCAAAGTGTGAAAACAAGGATGACGCTTTAACGCTCTGGCAAGCACCTTGACCCTCTCGATGCACAGTCGAATACGGTCGTTCTCGATAGCTGAAATGGTCGACTATGGGATGCCGGTAAGAAGAAAAACCCTTGACTTTCAACATCTGCTTTTTATATAAATATTTTATGCAACAGACCAATGAAATCAAGTTATCACTAAAACGTGAGTATGACCTGTATTCGAATGCAATGGCATTTTATAAAAAGGTATTACAGGAGTTTGAAAAAAAATATCAACTCAGTACCCTGACTTTCTTAAAAAGGTTTGAGGCTGGTCAAATGGGAGATGAGGCTGATTATTTTGATTGGTATGCCTTTGCAAAACTCCTTGCCCGGTGGCAGGAAACACAGTCAGCAATTCGTTTAGTAATCCAGTGATAGAAAGATTCGTTGAAAACATTGAAAAAGCTATTTCCTCCTCCTCTATTGTCCTGTCCTCAAATGTTCAAAAATATTTTGGCCCTGCCTTAGAAACAGTCTATCTGAAAGGCCATCTCTTAATAATAGATTCTTCGGTTTTGGAGATCGCCATATTTGCCACTAAATCCCGAAGGACCCTATCCATTGAAAAATACAGGCTGCATTTTATGAACAGCGCCGGCCAAATGCTATTCCGTTATGACAATGCTCCTCATCATCTTGAAATAGATTCCTATCCCCATCACAAACACACTCCTGATAAAATAGTGCCCTCAACCGTACCTTCCATAAAAGATATTCTAAATGAAATAAGCGCTATTATCATTGGAAGATAAGTATGAGGAATTGAATGAATTGATCAGAAAGTTCGTAGAAGGTGATTGAAATTTTAGGGAAAGAGTGTGGGGGGGAGGGGACACCCTTAAATTTTACAGTTTTGATCAAAGTTTTGAAAAAGAAGGGAGATCCCACATTGAATTATTCTTTCATTGTTCTTTTGACCGCCTTGGAATTTATTGAACTTTTATTTTTTCTTTTAAGTGCTAATTGCTAACTTTGCTATAAAAGCGTACCTGACGCCTTTCGGGCGAGCTATAACTCGGACTCTATTTCTTTTCTTCTCTGGAACAGTATATCTATTGCGTTTGCAGATCTTATAACTCCTTTCTCGTTTTCTCTATTTTCATAATGCATCTGGTTTAGTTCCAGGCTTTCAATTGATAGTCGAATTTGTCGTAATTGTTCTTTTGGGTCTTTGTTGCGCCACATATCTATAGCTTCTTTAGCCGTTGTTTCATCAGCAATACTCATCTCTAAGCTCCCTATCCCGCATTTCTCATGAACAACTCATAAAATATAATGCGTAACATAATTGTATTATTGAAAGTTATTACTATCTTTGCCGTACAGGCTGTTTAACGCTTTGTTTATGGAACTAATTAAAAATTTCTTTATGATTTGTTCACCCTTCGGGCTGTCTATTTCTATCAAACAGTCGGAAATTTAAGCCTAACAACTCACAAAAATCATTGCGAGATCTGTGGATTAAAAGTAATAGTTCACCACGGATTTTCACGGAATTACACTGAATTATCGTAACTGTTCGAGTTGTTAAGCCCACGTTTGGTTGCCTTGTTTAATTTTTATCGCTCTCTAACCTTGAACCGTGAACCCTGGAACAGTGAAACTCCGTGTCGTTCCGTGGTGAACCTTTACGATTAAAACAATTTCAACTGAACACCGGTTTTCTTTTTTGTCTTTTTAAAATGGCTCTCTTCATGTTTTATTAAGCTCATTTCTATATCGTTTATAAACGGAGAAACCTCTCTTGCAATCATCTTTCCATAAACCCTGCGCTTTTTTGCATATGTAAAGTAAAGCCTTTCTCTTGCACGAGTCATTGCTACATAAAACAACCTTCTTTCTTCGTCAATGTCCGGTTCTTCATCTCCGTATTTTTTCATTGGTATAAACCCATCTTCGCTGCCGGCAATAAAAACTACCGGAAATTCAAGACCTTTGGCTGTATGCATGGTCATTAGTGAAACTTTTTCTGCCCGGGAGGAATAAATATCCGTATCTGTATGAAGCGCTATTGATGAAAGAAAGTCGCTGGATTTTACATCCGGATTACGTGTCACAACAATTATATCGTTTAAGGCTTGTTCTGTAATTATATCTTTGATTTTTGTTTTTTCAGATAAATACAAAAGCTTTTCCTCAAGGCTCAGGTCTTTAATCTTTTCTTTTATTTTTAAAGTGTTAACAATAAAACCATAAAGCTTCTGCTGGCTTGACTTGCTCAAGCCGACAACAGGAAAACGACAAGTCTTTAACATGGCTTCTTTAAGCGAAAACTTATTTTTATAACACCATGTTTTGAATGTCTCTAAGGTTTTTTTGCCGATACCTGGTTTTGTTAAATCTATAATTCTTTCAAAATCAACATAAGAACCTCTATCGTCAATTATTTTCAAAAAAGATAACAGCTCTGAAACACCCTTTGAATTAAAAGCATTTTCTCTGCTTAATATCTGATATGGAATATTGGCATTATCAAAAACATCTGCAATGATCTTGCTCTGAATCCAGGACCTAAACAACACGGCAAAATCAGAAAAACCCATCTGTTTTTTTGTACAAGAACTATCAACGCTTCCGTAGTCAATAGAATGAAACCCAATTCCTCCTATCATTTTCTCGATTATCTTACCAATAGCTACAGCCTCGGCCTTTTCCGAAACAAGCTCAATAATATTTATTGTTTTTGTCCCTTTAATATCAGAATAAACACGTGAGGCAGAACCCAGTGCATTGTATTCTCTATGGTTTTTTATGGTCTGATATGATGCCTCAAGTATGGTTTCGGTTGATCGATAGTTTTGATTTAGATTTATAGCCTCAGCTTCGGGGTAGTCTCTAAGAAAGCTCTTAAAATAACGAACATCTGATCCCCTGAATCCATATATTGACTGGTCGGGATCACCTATAACACATATATTACTGTCAGGGTTTGTAAGGGCTTTTATAATTCTATATTGCCCCTGGTTTAGATCCTGATATTCATCAACAAATATATATTTGTATTTGTCTTGATATTTTTTACAAAAATCCATATCTGATTCTAACAGCCTTACCATATTAAAAATCAAATCTTCATAGTCGTAAAGTCCCTGGATTGATAAAATATTTTGATATTCCTTATAGATAGCAGAAAGTTCTTCTGTTTCCGACTCATTTATTTCTTTTAAATTGTCTTGCGGAGAAAGTATGTTTTGTTTAGCAGAAACAATCATCTTTAACAGGGCTGAGAGTTTTGTTGATACTTTATTTCCTTTAATTTCAGCCTGTTTTATTGCCTCTATTATTAGCGTCTTTCGATCATAATCATCTATTATCGTATAATTTTTATCGTTATTCAGATCCTTTAAAATTTTAAAACAAAAAGAGTGAAATGTAGTAACTTCCGGCAGCTTTTTTGTTTTATCCATTAATAATAAAAGTCTATCCTTCATTTCCCGAGCTGCTTTGTTTGTAAATGTTACAGCAAGTATATTATCGGTCGAAACTTTTCTTTCTGTGATGATATAAGCGATTCTGTGTGTGAGTGTGAGCGTTTTACCTGTGCCCGGGCCGGCTACAATCAACAGGGGGCCTTTTTTATACTTAACTGCTTTAAGCTGGTCTTTATTAAGCGGAGCTACTGTTTTCTTTTGCTTACTATATTTTGTTTGGTCCGGTTTTTTTGGAATTTTACAAATTTTTTGTTGCGTTAAGGGTTTAACTAAAGTGTCTGCTACAACGGAAGTTATCTCTTCAGGAATAATAAATAGTTGTTTTTGTCCCAGAAGTTTTTCCTTCTCGCCTTGTCTGAAAATTTTTACCTTTCCATATTCTCCATCATAGCCGGGGAAAATAGTAACCTTTTTTTTGCGCATCCGATTAATTGCCTCTCCAAGTAAAGGAATACCGGCTTTTTCAATATCATTTATAGAAAGATTATGAAGTATTTCGAATTCCGGTCCTAAGGATTCGAGCGCAGCCATATAGTTTCGCTGAACTTTTTTAGATTTTGGTCCTACATTTAAAATTTCCGATAATATTTCTGCGAGAGGAACAAGATTGTAATATAGATGTGATTTTTCCGGTTTTAGACCTTCGGGTCGGTCCGCCAACTCTTCAACCCTGTATAATACGCCGAGGGTTAGGGGTTTTCCACATACATTACACAAACCGTTATTTGCTATACTCTGGTTTGGCTTTAAACAAACTTTGCATTTTCTGTGTCCGTCAAGATGGTACTTCCCCTCCTCAGGATAAAACTCGAAAGTTCCTAAAAATTCTTCTGGATTCCCTGATTTTATTGCCGATATAATTTTTGGATAAGAAAGTCTTGTGTTAAAAATATTTGCTTCCCTGCCGAGATTAAAAGGGGAATGGGCATCTGAATTTGATATAAGCGTAAGACCGTCCAGTCCCGAAACCCTCCAGTTCATAGGTGGATCTGAAGAAAGACCCGTCTCCGCAGCATAAATATAATTAGAAAGATCTTCAAAACACTCTTTAATGGAATCAAAACCTGATTTTGAACCAAAAAGCGAAAACCAGGGGGTCCATATGTGAGCGGGTATAAAGAGTGCTGATTCCGATGTTTCGAGAACTATCTCCAGAAGATCCCTGGCATCTAAACCAAGAATAGGCCTTCCGTCTGATTTTATGTTACCAATTTTATCTAACTTTAAATTTAAATTATATACGGAATCAAGATCAGGCATAAATAGAAGATTATGATTTTTTCGAGTTTTGTTATTTTTTTTATATATATTGCTAATTTCTGAAGTTAAAAGAAAGCGGACTTTATTGCGGCATGATAATGGAACTTTTTCATCGCATTTTTGAGATAATTCATCTTTTAGTTTAAAAAGTCCTTCCTCGGCCGGCTGTAATTTCTCTTTTATTTCCGAAAACCATCCATTGTGTGTAAAATCACCGGTTCCGACAACCGTTATTCCTTTAAGTTGAGCTGAAATATATATATTCTCAAGGTCCATATTTTTTGATGTTGCTCTTGAAAATTTAGAATGAACATGAAGATCTGTAATAAATTTCATAAATCAAAATTCCTGTTTTAATGAACTTGTAAAAAGTGTAACGATTTAGCCTTTTGAAAAAGAATCTGACAAGATAACAGGATAAACAAAATTTTATTTAAAAACCAACTCTCATTGGAAGGTGTGTATCAAGGTATAAGGATTTGGATTAATAGGAAAATTTTCAATAATTTAAATCCTGAATATCTTGTAAATCCTGTCCAAAAAAATAATATTTAAAAGCGCTAAAGTGTTACTAAAAAGTTTATTTTATTTTTAAAAAGCTCTTGTAACTACCCTGTAAACAGTATATATCTTTATCTTAAAAAGATATAAATACAATATATGGTATTATAGTTGCCGTTCACGGCTTGAAATTGGAAAATAGAAATTTGGGAGAGATGATATGAAGGCCAAACTTCTAATTTCAACGTTCCGTGAACGCTTACGTATTATAATTAAAAAATTGTTAAAAATGATATAATAATTTGTCAATAATTTGTATTATTATTAACAATATAAAATATAGTGTTTATATTTCCATTATTATAAAACAATATTAGTTGTATTTCTTTATTGAAAAAATTCTAATTTTATTAATAGAATTAGATAATTAAAAAGTTATTATACTTATAAACAATACTATTTATTAATATTATATAATATTTATTAAGGAATAGACATGAAGTTTACTGTAAACAAAAATGAGATTATTGATGTATTATCAAAAATTCAGGGTTTGACTGGTCGTAAAAGTAATCTTGCAATAACCGAAGCTGTTTTAATCAGATCATCTGATTCAGAAATAATACTTACAGTAACCGATCTTGAAACCGGCTTTGAGGGTATTTATCCTGCATCAATTGAAGAAGTCGGTACGGTGGCTATTAATGCAAAAAAACTTTATGAGATAGTAAAAGATTTTCCTGTTGATGAAATTTATGTTAATGAAGTTGAGAATAATTGGATTGAGCTTGGTAATGAAAAGGTCAAATATAATATCGTTGGCATGAATCCTTCCGACTTTCCCGATAGTCCAAATATAGAAGATGTTGATTTTTTCCAGATTGATTCAAAATGTCTTAAATTAATGATTGATAGATCTATTGTAATAAGTGGAGCTACGGATGATAAGCGGGCTCATATTAATGGTGTGTTTTTTGAAACAATTATTAATAAAGATGAAAAAATTGTCAGAATGGTATCAACAGATGGAAGTCGACTTTCAACTGTTGATTATATTTATGAAACAGATGATGAGTTGCCATCTGATATAGGGATTATAATTCCAAAAAAAGGTTTAAATGAAGTTTCCAAATTTCTAACCAGGGAAGGAGTTGCTCAAGTTGGCGTTAAAAATAATAATTTTGTAATAAAAAAAGATAAAGAGATAATTATTATAAGACTTCTTGAAGGTGATTTTCCTGAATATAAGGATATTGTAAACAAGAAAGATAGCTATATAATAAATCTTGATAAAAAACTATTTCTTATGATGCTTAAAAGAATGTCTATTTTATCTTCAGAAAATTATAAGGGCGCAATCTTTAATTTTTCAGACAAAAGGCTTATTATAACAACCACAAATCCTGATATCGGTGAATCAAAAGAAGAAATATCAATAGAGTTCAAAGGAGAGCCCATAGAGGTCGCTTTTAATCCAAGATATTTTATTGAAACATTAAATGTAATTAATGATGATAAAATAAATATTAATATTGTTAATGAAGAAAGACCCTGTTTAATTGAGGGCGAAAATGATAAAAGTTTTTTAAGTGTAGTTATGCCGATGAGAATATGAATAAACAAAGAGAAACATATACAGCAGATAATATAAAAATACTTGAAGGTTTGGAAGCAGTTAGAAAAAGGCCTTCAATGTATATCGGGAATGTCGATATTGAAGGGCTTCATCATCTTGTTTATGAAGTTGTGGATAATAGTATTGATGAAGCTATGGCGGGTTATTGCGATTTTGTTAATATTACAATTCATACCGATAACAGCGTAAGTGTTGAAGATAATGGAAGAGGTATTCCGGTAGGTATACATAAAACAGAAGGGATTCCCGCAGTAGAGGTTGTAATGACTAAACTTCATGCTGGAGGAAAATTTGATGACAACTCTTATAAGGTTTCAGGCGGCCTCCACGGTGTAGGGGTTTCTGTGGTCAACGCGTTATCGAAATTTCTTGAGCTGGAAATTTACCATAATGGGAATGTTTATTATCAGACATACGAAAAAGGGAAAAAAACAAGTGAATTAAAGGTTTTAGGTAAAACAAATAAAAGAGGCACAAAAATACATTTTTTCCCGGACACGGGAATATTAAACTCAGACGATTTTAGTTACGATATACTTGTTCGAAGATTAAGGGAACTCGCTTTTTTAAACAAGGGGTTAAGAATAACCATAGAAGATGAGCGCGCGGATAAGAAAAATGAGTTTTTTTATGAGGGGGGTATATCTTCATTTGTTGAATACCTTAATAAACTACACACACCCTTACATAAACCTGTTTTCGTCGAAGGAGTTAAAAATGACGTTAATATCGAAGTAGCTCTTCAATACAATGATACTTATAAGGAAAAAATATTTTCTTTTGCAAACAATATTAATACAGTTGAGGGGGGTTTTCATCTTATAGGTTTTAAAGCAGCTTTGACGAGAACAATAAATCAATATGCTGCAAATGGAAATCTTCCAAAAAACTCTCAGATAAAATTAAGCGGAGATGATGTAAGAGAGGGCCTTACAGCAATAATAAGTCTAAGGATAAAATCGCCTCAATTTGAGGGACAAACAAAAACAAAACTCGGAAACAGCGAAGTAAAAGGGCTTGTTGAGTCTCTTGTTCATGAAAAACTAAGTATATTTTTAGAAGAAAACCCAAATACAGCTAAAAAGATAATCGCTAAATCAGTTGATGCAGCAAGAGCAAGAGATGCCGCAAAACGAGCAAGGGATCTTGCAAGAAACAAAGGATCTTTAATAGATTCAACCCTTCCAGGAAAATTATCTGATTGCCAGATTTCAGACCCTTCACTAAGAGAAATTTTTCTTGTAGAGGGAGATTCAGCCGGCGGTTCAGCCAAACAGGGCAGGGATAGAAAATTTCAGGCCATACTTCCTTTAAAAGGAAAAATATTAAATGTTGAAAAAGCGCGGTTTGATAAAATTCTCAGAAGTGAAGAAATTAAGAATATGATCACAGCGCTCGGAACGGGCGTTGGAACAGAAGAATACAATATAGAAAAAATCAGGTATCATAAAGTAATTATAATGACGGATGCCGATGTTGATGGTTCCCATATCAGAACCCTGCTTTTAACATTTTTTTACAGACAGATGCACGAAATAGTTGATAATGGATATTTATATATAGCTCAGCCTCCACTTTTCAGGGTAGGAAAAGGCAAAAACGCTATGTATCTGAAAGATGAGCCTGAATTTAATGATTATGTTTTAAAAAGGTTCTGTAATAATAAAGCTATAAAATTCGGAGACGAAAAAGAGATACTAAAAGAGCATAACCTATATGTTTTCATTGGAGATCTTTCCGAATATTTTGCTAATATTCAAAAACTGGAAATGCGCGGAATTAATTTAGGTTTAGCGGAATTATTAATAAAGGAAGGTGTTGAGGATAAACAGTTTCTTAAAGACAAAGAAAAGATGTTACATTTAAAGAACTCTCTGTCTAATAAAGGATATAGTGTTGGAGATTTGCATTTTAATGATGAGCGTAATTTATATAAATTTTCTGTTTCACCGGGCGAAGAGAGAACAACAAACGGGTTTATAACAAATTTATCAGGTAAAGATATCAAGCAAGTTATAATTGGCAGAGATTTGATATATTCATCTATATTTCAAAAAACCATAGTTTTAGGCAAAAAAATATATAAATATGATAAGCCACCTTTCTATGTGTTCAGTAAAGATAATGAAAAAGACTCGTTATGTTTTGAAGACAAGATGAGCCTTTTTTTATTTTTGATGGAAGAAGGCAGAAGAGGAATAAGCATTCAGAGATACAAGGGTCTTGGTGAAATGAATCCCGATCAGTTGTGGGAGACAACCATGAATCCTGAAAAAAGAATCCTGCTTCAGGTCAAAGTGGAAGATGCTGTTGAAGCGGATCAATTATTTACCATTCTTATGGGTGAAGAGGTTGAACCAAGAAAAAGATTTATACAGAACAACGCTCTTGAGGTTAGCACGCTGGATATTTAAAA
>JAFDFV010000291.1 GCA_019309665.1 Deltaproteobacteria bacterium
AGGATAGAAAATCGGCATTTCCCAACCGCTGAATTCTACTATCTTTGCACCAAGAGCGACATGTCTGTCATAGAAAATAGTTCGTTGAAGTCCGCTCATGAATTAGCTCCTTTTCTTTAACCTAAATTTGACAAAATGGTTAGTATCAGCCTTAACCGGTTTCGTCAACTCAAGAAGAAAACCCAAAATCCTTCATCAAAAAAATTATTGGCAAGATCGTGATTGCATATTAAGGTGGTTTGGCAAAACAGAAGGAAAGGCTGGCTTAACACCTCCCAATCATTCTGAAAAACAACCTTAAATACATCGTTACCAGTATTCAGAAGAAGAAAGTGTTATGCTATACAAAAAGAGCATATTAACATTGCTGTTAACAGTAGTAATTTTTTTAGCATTTGGTGTGAATTCCCATGCTGGATTCCCGTGCAAAGAGTGCCACAGTAAACGCCCCGGGGTTGTGGCTATGCACAAGGCTGTCCAGGGATACGACTGTTTTATCTGTCATGTGCGCGGAGAAAAGCTAAGGCAAAAAGGAGGAATACCCAAGGAAAAACATGAAACCTTCTTAAGGAAACCGCAAAAGATGTGCCCGAGGAAGAACCTAACAGGATGTCAGGAAATACTTACTGCCCCAAGTGTGGTATAACAGGTAACAAAGACTGGAATTTCTGCCCTAAATGCGGTGGGCCGATAGTAGATCTGGAAAAAACAATGTATGAATCAGCCATCAAGCCTGATCAGGCTATCTGTCGCAAGTGCCATTTTATGGAAACCGATTTGCTGAAAACGCACAATGAAAAAATCAAAGAAGGCTTCAACCCCCAAAAAGACTGCCTTGAATGCCACAAAGGGCACAAAGATTGTGCTGACTGCCATAAATAGCATTTTATAAGGTGGAGCAATTCATAGCAAAGATAGGCAAACAGGAATCCATGAGTCGATGATAAGAAAATGGGGACACAGTTGACACTTGCTCAAAATTAATAAGGGTCAAAAGTACCCCTCTGAATATGATAAAAATTTATCTACCCATACTTGATAAAATCTGATATTTTTTAAAGGAATAGATTTTTCATTAATTAGAAATTCTCGAAAATTTTTCCATCAAATATATCATTATACAAATCTGCAATTATGAAATTTTTTATATTAAGTGCTTTATTAAGTGTCAATTATTTATCATATTAAATTTAAAAAATCGTTATTTTTAAAAAATACGAACATTCGCAGAATAATTGTTATACATTTTAATTCTCTGCCATCTCTGCATGAAAACAAACGAAAAAAGGAGGAGTAGTGCTCCAAGTTATTCAAACCGTTATTAGTGGACTCATGCTGGTAGGCATTGTCACCGCAGTATTACAAGTTCGTGCTGCGTTGAGGATCTCGCGGGCGAATGTTTTGCTTCGTCTACTTGAAGAATGGAATAGTAACGACTTGTATCAGGCAATCAGGTACATGCACAGTCTTCGTATACAATGGAAAAATTCTGAACCTAATTTGGAACGTTGGCACGAACTGGCCAAGGAATGGGTTAGAAATCATATCAATGCCGATCCTAATTTACCAGATGAATCTGAAAAGAAAAAAGTTCAAGAGTGGATGCAGCGGCGCCTTGTTTCCCAATTTATATCTAGAATGGGAAACCTTATGCAAAGTGGCTACATAAAGCCGTCCGACTTTTTTAATATTGTTCCAGAGGTCCCAAGGCTTATCATGGTATTAAACCCGATTGAACAAACTATTATGGAGCATTTTAAAAAGGCCGAAAAACCTATAGAAGAATGGGATTATCCTTTTCAGAAAATAGCCTTCGATTATGTAAAGAGAAAGCATAAACGATGGTTTAAGAAAACTGGAAAGAAGTGGCTAAAGAAAGATTTCGCATAACAACGCCATGCACTCAGATGGGCAGGGTCGTGCGGTTTGAAGTTTTTACCAAGTTTTGTGTTTAATCGCCTTTTAGAAAGGCACGGTTTCCCTGCCCACTGGTGATGGCGGACGTTATGTGCCAAGTATGTCGCACTGAGGAAATTTGCAAATGATTGATGAAACTCACATTCGCGAATTGCTCCGAATGAAAGATAAATACCTCTACCACCGGGAAGGGCAGGAACTTGAGTTCAAAGAGCAATTCAATCTCGCCGGGTTGGCAGACTATTTTCGCGACTTCGCCGCATTCGCAAACAACCGTGGCGGCTATCTCGTCTTTGGCGTCAAAGACTCTCCACGAGTTCCGAACGGCCTCAGAGACTCGTCATTGGAGCAATTCGAGAAAATTGATCCTGAGAAGATTACAGGATATCTGCTGGAGATTTTCTCATCCGACATCCTCTGGGAACAAGCCACCGTCAAGATCGGCGACAAGTCTTTCGGAGCATGGCGCGTGCATGGAGCGCAGACGAAACCGATTATTGCCAAGAAAAACGAAGGCAAAGACCAAATCATCAAAAATGGTGAAATCTACTATCGCTACGCCGGGCGAACACAGAAGATTCAGTTCGCGGAATTGGAGAGCATCATCAATCGTCGCATTGAGCAGAATAACAACCAATGGCTCGACCTAATGAAGAAAATTGGGAGCGCTGGTCCACAGAATGCGGCTATCTTGGATACAGAGAAATCACTCATCGAAAAAGATGAATCTCGCATTCTGGTTCTTGATGAGGATTTGGCCCAGAAGCTGAAGTTCATCAAAGAAGGCCAATTCGTTCAAAAAGACGGGGCAGCGACCCTTCGACTTATTGGGGACGTGATCCCTGTCGACAAGGTCGAAGTTGTCAAGAAAGTTAAAGAAGACTTACTCAAAGCTTACCCTTACACTGCTACTCAGCTGGCTGATGAAATAAAGACAGTGATTCCCAGTATAGCTCGCCATGTGATCTGGAAGGCAATCGCCGAAAATGGCCTGAAACAGAATGCCGACTACGCTGTTTATATCTTTCCAAACAACTCACGAAAAATTCAATACGAACAAACTGGTGACGCAGTCTCGGCCCCGAGCATCTATAATCAAATGGCCATAGACTTTTTGATCAACGTGCTGAAGGAGGCGGGCACATAACCAGACGCTGGAGATGGACTGGGCAGGTCATGCCGCTTTTCGAAAGGCAGTATTTGACAGGTAGTTTTTACCTTTATCATAGTTTTTCGGTTATCGTTGCCCAGCCACTCAGCTTTACGTGTTCTGTGTCAGAGAGGAGGAATATGAAAAAGCGTCCTATCGGCCTCGTGGTATTTGCGGTAATCAACTTTGTTTTTGCCGCCTCCTGCCTGATCGGGCTCGGCATAGCCGTGCTTGTCAAAGATCTCATGGCGCAGTCGGGGGTGAGCCTCAACACTTACACTCTGCTGTCTCCCGTGCTCACGTGCATGGTTCTCATTGTGAGCGGTGTTGGTTTCATCAGGATGAGTTATGGTCTTGGCTTTCTCGGCGGTTTGTTTTTCTGTTTTGCGTCGCTTGCGAACATCCTTGTATTCAACGCGCTTCGTGGTTTCGAGGGATTCGCAGGGCATATCCCAAGCATGATCTACCCAGTGGTTCTGCTGTTGTTCTTAACGCTACGATACAGGAAGCACTTCGGGAATGATTCAAAGAACACAGAACAATCTCCTGCAGGCGACGTCCTAAGGGCCGCGCCTGAGGAGTAACGTTAGCCCTATGGAATAGAAAACGAACCCCGCCAGAGGACGACCGACGTCCATGGCGGTCAAATAAAAGAGAGATTTAATGGCAAAAAGGAAAACAGTAAAGAACCAAAAATCATTTGAAGAAACACTATGGGATTCCGCAAACAAACTGCACTGCGTGGAAAAGTTGAATCATCTGAATATAAACATGTGGTGCTTGGCCTTATATTCCTGAAATTTGCCAGTGACAAATTTGAAAAACGAAAACAGGAATTAGTTAAAGAAGGCAAAGAACAGTACACAGATATGGTTGAGTTTTACACCATGCGGAATGTCTTCTACCTGTCTGAAAAATCACGCTGGAGTTATCTTAAACAAAACGCCAAGCAGGATGATATTGCATTAAAAATAGATACTGCCCTGGCAACAGTTGAAAAAGAGAATCCCTCCTTAAAAGGCGCCTTGCCGGATAATTACTATTCCCGCTTAGACCTTGATGTAAGCAAACTCTCCTCTCTGCTTGATACCATTAATAATATCGATACCCTACAAGACAAAGAAGAGGATATAGTAGGCCGTGTCTATGAATATTTTCTGAGTAAATTTGCTTTAGCCGAAGGCAAGGGAAAAGGTGAATTTTATACTCCCAAGAGTATTGTCAATCTGCTTGCTACGATGATAGAACCCTATAAAGGGAAAATTTATGACCCGTGTTGCGGTTCGGGTGGTATGTTTGTGCAGTCCATAAAATTTATTGAAAGCCATCACGGAAATAAAAAGAATTTAGCGATTTACGGGCAGGAATACACAGCAACCACCTATAAACCGGCGAAAATGAACCTTGCCATTCGTGGGATTTCCGGAAATCTGGGCGATGTCGCGGAAAACACTTTTGTCCGCGACCAGCATAAAGACCTTAAAGCCGATTACATTATGGCAAATCCGCCTTTTAATCAAAAACAGTGGCGTGCAGGTAATGAATTAGTTGATGATGCCCGTTGGAGCGGTTATGAAGTGCCGCCGACAGGCAATGCCAATTACGGTTGGATTTTGCACATGGTTTCTAAACTCTCCGAAAACGGTGTGGCGGGTTTTCTTCTTGCCAATGGCGCATTGTCCGGCGGCGGTGCGGAGTATAAGATCAGAAGAAAACTGATTGAGAATGATCTTGTTGAAGTAATTTTGATTCTGCCGCAGAATATGTTTTACACAACCAATATCAGCGTGACTATATGGATATTGAACAAAAATAAAAGCGTGACTATATGGATATTGAACAAAAATAAAAATGCCGGAACCGTCGAATATGATGGAGTAATTAAAAAGTACCGCAAACGCAGCAGAGAAGTTCTTTTCATGAATTTACGGGAAATTGGTGTTCCCTTTGAGAAAAAATATATCCAGTTTTCTGAAAATAATATTTCTAAAATAGCAACAACCTACCACAATTGGCAAGCTGCTGTACAGAATGATAAATGTCGAATTATGAATGATGAATTAAAATCAACCAATTCAGCATTCAGTACTCATAATTCATCATTATATGAAGATGTGCCGGAATTTTGTTACAGCGCCGGCTTTGAAGAGATTAAGAAAAAAGACTTTTCACTGGTTCCAAGTAAATATATTGAATTCGTAAATCGTGATGAAAATATCGACTTTGATGTAAAGATGAAAACGCTGCAAGCAGATTTTACAGGATTGTTAAAAGAAGAGGAGAAGTAAAAGTCTGACTTGTTGAATGTTTTTAAAGAGCTGGGATATGAAATCAAATTATAACAAAATCGGACAATTTATCCGGCTTATTGATGAAAGAAATTTTGATTTAAAAGTGGAAACTCTTTTAGGGCTAACAATTAACAAAGACTTTATTCCATCGGTCGCAAATACTGTTGGTTCGGATATGTCCAGATATAAAATTATCAGGAAAAACCAATTTGCTTGTAGTTTAATGCAGGTAAGGCGAGACAAAAAAATACCTGTTGCTTTACAGCGTAATTATAAGGAAGCGATAATTTCACAAGCTTATCCGGTTTTTGATGTCACTAATAAAGACGAACTATTACCTGAATATTTAATGATGTGGTTTAGCCGTTCGGAGTTTGACCGGGAAGCTTGTTTTTATGCTGTTGGCGGTGTTCGTGGCAGTTTAGAATGGGAGGACTTCTGCAATATGCAACTCCCCGTTCCCGATATTGAAAAGCAAAAAGCCATCGTAAAAGAGTACAACACAATTGTAAACCGGATAAAACT
>JAFDFV010000292.1 GCA_019309665.1 Deltaproteobacteria bacterium
AAGATGGACGGCAGCGCGCAAGCGGCAGACATAGCCGAACAAACCCAAATGCTTCTGGGACGACTTGAAAACGACGTCGAGCAATACGCCCGGCTGCGTATTGCCTCTGCTGTTTTAAGCCAGGCGATTGAAATGTATCGTGAAAAAAACCAGGGTCCAATCCTAAAACGTGCCAACACATTTTTTGCGCAGCTTACCCAAGGCTCATTTGAGGGAATTCGGGCGGATTATGACAATCAAGGTCTGCCTGTACTTGTGGGTGTCCGCCCGGGCGGCAAAGAGGTAGTGGGCGTGGAGGGCATGAGTGAGGGCACTGCGGATCAGCTCTACCTTGTCCTTCGATTGGCCGGCCTGGAGGAATATCTGGAGCAAAACGAACCGATTCCATTCATCGTGGACGACATTTTGATAAAGTTCGACGACGACCGCTCTGTCGCGGCCTTGAAAGCGCTGGCGCAGTTATCCACCAGAACCCAGGTCATATTCTTTACGCATCATCGGCACCTGATGGAACTGGCAGAGGAGAATATAGATCCTTCGGTTTTGATTAAACACACTTTAAACGCTTGAAGTGTTTATTCGGAGAAATTGAAAATATGGAATCATTGAATTCGTAGGGGTGCCCCTTGTGGGTACCCAAAATGTGGAACAACCGCCAACAATGGGGCAACCACAAGGGATTGCCCCTACGGTTGGTGATATGGTAGGAGCACGATGCATCGTGCCCTTACAGGCCGTGGATAAAAAGTATTCCTTTTTTAAATTTTCCATTCTCATTTTGTGGATATAAGGATAAATCCGGTTTTAGCTCAAAGGAACTGTTAGCTTCGAGTATAATCGTTTTATTACGTTCATTGATATCTGCACGCGTTTTTTCAATCATTGATCGTGTTATTCGAATATATTCCTCGAATGGTACATCATTGGTAAACTTAAAACAGGTATTTACTTCAGATTGTTGAAGGCGAAGGGGGGTTGCTCGACATCCGATAAATATTGCGATGATAAATATTATACTGAAGGCAACTGACCTGGAAGGTTTTTCAGTATAGTTACTTAAATCTGCCATAAAAGAGCCGGCAATAGGAAATGCGATACAATAAAAAAAGGAGGGACACAAATGCCACGCCTTTTTAGATGGTATTTTTTATGCATTTTATTTTTGAATTTCAACGAGGTATACCTCGGAAGGTCACAAATTGCGCTTTTTTCGGTGAGCAATGAGCATCAAGAGCAAGGCGCGAAGGCGCGGAATAGCAGGCTATTGCAAGTCTGAGCAACGCTGCTATTGATGTTTATGGCCAGCGAAAAATCGTTCTTTGTGGCCTTTCGAGGTATCAATTAATAAGTTAAAAATAGTCGTCCCATATTTCTTCATCCCACAAATTGTCATACATATCATCCCAAGTTATAACTTCATCAAAAATACTTTTTAAACCGAATCTATTATGTGTAGATTCATAATCATAATCAGATTCGAATCCATTTCCATCGAAGTATAATTTTTCAAGATCAGGCATAGCCTCCTCCATTTTATAGAAAATTAGGATATTATGATATTGAAAATAACCAGGTGAACAGCAAAAAGATACTACAATGGAAGTTTTATTTATTCTACATTAATGCTTATCTGTTTAGGCTTTTTTTCCTCAGGCTTTGGTACTTCTATTTCAAGAACCCCGTTTTTGAAATTTGCCTTAATTGCTTCAGGATTTACCGCATCCGGCAAAGTGAAAGACCTCTGGAATTTACCAAAACTCCTCTCTTTTCTGTAGTAATTTTCTTCCTTAGTTTCTTTATCAAAAAAACGCTCCCCTTTAATTATTAACACATTGCCTTTAACATCTATGGATACATCATCTTTTTTTATGCCAGGGAGTTCTGCTTTTATGACGATTGCATTATCGGTGTCAAAAATATCTACTACTGGTCTCCAGGCGGACATACCGACCTCGTTTTCAAAGTCCGTTGAACCGGCAAATGCTTCATTAAACATACGGTTTATGCGGTCTTGCAGGGTCGTTACGTTTCTCAAAGGATCCCATCTTATAATAGTCATATTAACATACTCCTTAAATCCAGCGTATTAAATATTCTTTTTTCTTGAACCATTTAAAATCAAGTGTCAAGATAAAAATAACGGTAAATTTACAACTTTAAAAAATTTATTTTTTATTAGTAGTTTTGATTTATTAGCTATACAATACCTTGTGGTTGGTATTGATAATAAGCTATTTAGGAGAAATACAGGTTAAAAATATTTCAGAAAATATCCGCAATATTTTTTTGGGTGCAATGTAGTATAATGCGAAAATTATTTGCAGGCTTGGATAGTTCGATGTCGTCGAAAGGCTATTTAGTACAGTGGCAGACTACCTTTGATGCCATTAATGACGCTGTCTGTCTTTTGGACATGAATGGAAAAATTTTACGATGCAACAAGGCAATGGAAAGCCTTCTGCAAAAATCCTCCAAAGAAATAATCGGCGGCACCTGCTGGAAACTTGTACATGGAACGGATAAACCTATAAAAGGTTGCCCAATTGTGCGTATGAAAAAAACTCTCTGCAGAGAAACCCTCGTTTTGGAGGTTGATGACAAATGGCTTAATGTCACTGTCGATCCTGTAATAGACGAAACAGGAAATCTTACCAGCGCTGTTCACATTATAAGCGATATAACTCAACACAAACAGGCAGAGAAGGCTTTGAAACGTTTAAATGAAGAACTTTTGAAAGAGCATAATCAAAGGAAGATATTATCCAAGAGCCTTATAGATCTTCTGGAAAAAGATCGCCGGAAGATCGCCATGGAACTTCATGACCACATTGGCCAAATTCTGACCTCCATCAAGCTGAACCTTGAAATGATTCATGAGAAATTGAAGCCTGGCGGTACGGAGTTGGGAGCCCAGATAGCAGCCGTTCAAGAAAGAACGATTCAAGCAATAAAGGATATTAAGAATGTCTCTCGCGGGCTGAGGCCCGCCATGATAGAGTCTCTGGGCGTAGTGTCTTCCCTTCGGGAGCTATTCAACGAAATTCAGCAGCAGACGGATATTGAAATCCGTTTTTTCAGTCGAGGGATTCCTAAACGATTTGAAGAAGCAAAGGAACTTGCCGTTTACCGTATCGCACAGGAGGCATTAACCAATATCATCAGTCATGCCCGGGCCGAGAATGTTTTTGTAAATCTGGTCAAGAAAGACAAAAAGCTTTTATTGAGCGTGGAAGATAACGGCGTTGGTTTTGATCAGGACAAGGTAATGAAGCCCTCAAAAAGAAAGAGATCACTCGGACTCCTCATTATGAGGGAGAGAGCAGTACAGCTTGATGGAGAGTTCACCATAGAGTCACAGCCCGGCAAAGGAACACACTTATTGGTGGAAAT
>JAFDFV010000293.1 GCA_019309665.1 Deltaproteobacteria bacterium
GCTATTACGGCATGTATGCAAAGGCGGTAGTTGATGTGGAGAAAGGCGGGGGAAAGAACCTCACCAAACCGGTCGGCCATATCCTTGAGATAGTTCCCCTGGAAGATCCGGCCAGCCTGAAAGAAGGAGACTATCTGCCTGTAAAGGTTCTGTATAACAATGAACCTCTTAAGACAGAACTCTGTGCCACGTATGTCGGATTTTCTACTGAAGGTGCCTGGGCTTATACCACGAAAACAAATAAAGAGGGCATGGGCAAAATAAAGATGCTCAAATCAGGTATCTGGCTGATTAAGGCTGGCCATACGGTGCCGTATCCTGATCCTGAGGAATGCGATCAGTATTCGTATTCTGCCACTTTGACCTTTGAGGTAAAGTAAAACTTTCAACCTGTGCGGTTAGCCATTAGCTAACCGCTAATGGCTAAATAGCTGACCGCACAGGTCGAAAAATTTACAAACAAGAAATCGAATAAAATAAGGAGAGAATCAATGAAGATGACAAAGATTTTTTTTGTTACGTTGATCAGCTTTGTCTTTATCTTCTGTGCTGTGGAGTATTGTCCGGCACAGGTGGATGAAGGAAAAGAGGGAGGAGATCAGGTCTATAGACTTGACAAAGTGATTGTCAGAGATCATCCCCTCAAGGATGAGTCTATGGTCGTAACACCTGATGTTACAGTAATTAATGTGGAGAAATTTCAAAAAGCCGGTTCAGTACAAAATATCAGAGATCTATTGAGTGAGGCGCTGGGTATAAATGTGCTTCGTTCTTCTGTTACACCGAGTCCCACAGAAAGCATCTATATCAGAGGATTTGACCAATCACGATTTCAGGTTTTTATAGACGGCAGGCCCATGAGACTCATGGGACGTTCTGGTTACATCAAAACGGACTGGACTACCATGCCGCTGGATAATATCGAAACAATCGAGATCATTCGTGGAAGTCATTCGCTTCTTTACCCCTGTTCCATGGGTGGTGCTATTAATATTATCACCAAAAAGGGAAGCAAAACCGATGAAATCAAACCCAGGGGAACGGCGACAACTGAGTTTGGTTCCTATGGGTCACAGAGTTATAGCGCGAGTATTGAGGGTGGGTTGTTGAATTTAATCGGATACTCTTTTGCCGGAGCCCATAGAGAAGGTGACGGGTACCTGAGAAACAACGATTACAACACCGGTAGTTTCAATGCCCGAATGACTCTTTTTCTTCCCAATGGGGGAACACTTACCGGTGGCTGGGATTATATCGATAATAAGACAGGATATCCAGTCATCAATGATCCCTCAAGAGCTGATTATGATTCAAGCTATCCGGATGTTCTGGAACATGAGGTTGACAATTTTGTCCATGGTCCTGAGGGGCTTGTATATCCGGGTGGAGATTCGTATTGGCAAAAAAGAACTAATGAATATTCCATGCTTCTTGATCAGCCGCTTGGTCCGGGAGAACTCCGGGCCCAGGTTTATCAGCACGAGTCGAATCGAGACAGATACTGGCTTACGTCAAACGGAACTAAAAAGGACAATCTTGAAATTGAAGAAAAAAATAGGGGTGTTTTTCTGGACTATCTGGATTTTGAGCTGATCAAGAACCATGCCTTTTCAATCGGAGGAGAATACCGGACCCAGGGTATGCCGGAGAACAAGGATTTCTATGAGATTATGTCTGGCTATTTCCAGGATGTGTGGTCTGTTACGTCTCCTCTGACGCTTATCTGGGGCGTTCGTTACTATGAATTCCAAAGCGATGCCTATAAGGCAGGATTTCCGGGGTGGGCTATATTTAACAGCCTGAGTGAGTCGGAACAGAAGGCATTCGAGTATCGCAGGAAAGAAAATGAGTGGTGTCCAAAAGCCCGGCTGGACTACGAAGTTGATCCAAATCTTACTCTGTATGCTGCTGTGAGCCGGGAAATGCGTATGCCTTGAATCTGAGATCTATGGAGATGGGCGCAGGCTGCGTCCGAAGCAGAATACATGGCGACAAATTCCGAATTGGCAACAGAAACATCCTGGACATACGAGCTGGGTTTATTAAAGAAACTTTGGTTTGATACAAAATTCAGGGCATCGGTCTATTACACTGACATTACCGATTATCAGTTCATGAGCTATCCTGAGAACAAGATGAAAGCTGTCGTATACAACACCGATGTGGAACTCTACGGCGTTGAACTGGAGCTGACAAGGAGCTTTACGCATGATTTGAGCGGATACCTCACGTACGCTTGGGAGAACTGGTCCGCAGACGATTTTGCACGAACTCACCCACTTGATATAGGAGATGAAACCTATTATTTTATGCAAAACATACCCAGAAACAAGGTTACGCTGGGACTTAATTATAAGCTCTGGGAGGGTGGTGTGGTCACGCTGAACTCTCAATATGCGGATGACCGTGAGAGCAAGAGAGGTAATAAGATTGCTGACTTTATAACGGTGGATATTGGGGCTCAACATACCTTCAATTTCACAGACTTTAACTTCATACTTAAAGGCTATGTCAACAATGTCACGGACGAAGAGTATGAAATGCGTGCTGGTTATCCGATGCCAGGTATCACCGCTGGTATTCTTGGCAAGGTGAGTTTTTAAGGATAACTAACCCACAAAGCATTCCCTGCACCTTATCGCTTTGATGAAATTCGAGTTAGCACAAAAATAAGATGCGCTAAGGTGTCAGGTGGATGCAAAATTAAGGAGGTAAGTCAGTGAAAAGAATAGAGCGGTTTTTTTCCATTGCGATATTTGTTGCGGTTGTTGTTGTTTTTGTCTTTCCATCTCAGACCATTGCAGCCTGGGGACGCGGTCACTTTTATATTATCGGAACCGGTCCTGCCGGACCTCAGACAGCCACACTACAGGCCTTAAATACAATCAAACAAATGGATATCATTGTAGCCCCTGAACAACATATAAAGCTCTTTGCCGAATATATAGGGGACAAACCTGTCCTGTTTAATCCGTGGAAGGGTTTCTGGGATTACAAGGGGAAAGGCTACAGGGAACTGACCGACAAGGAGATAGTCAAGTTTAAGGTTGAGCGTATCCGATTAAGAAACGAAAGGGTCGAACAGATCAAGCGTCTTCTGGGAGAGGGGAAGAATGTTGGTATCCTTGATTCCGGCAATCCTTGTCTTTTTGGTCCGAGCCACTGGTATATTGAGGAGTTTGACCCTGTTGATCTGGTCATTATTCCTGGAATGGGGTGCGATGCGGCGGCAATGGCTGCTCTTGGGAAGAGTACCATTCCCGCATACAACGCCCGCTTTGTCATGCAGACAGCGCCCAAGTTTTTAATGGATCAGGCCATGAAAGATACCGAAATTTTAAAAGATCTCGGAAAATATCAGCCCACCATGATCCTGTATATGGCGT
>JAFDFV010000294.1 GCA_019309665.1 Deltaproteobacteria bacterium
ACGATTTAATTCGCATTATGCAGGAAACCGAAGATTCAATTCTCAATCAATATGAGCTGGAATTTAAGTTGTTTGGCATTGATCTGGAATTTACGCCCGAGGCGGTTGAATATATAGCGGAAAAGGCAGAAAATAAAAAGACAGGCGCCCGTGCTTTGGTAAGTGTATGGGAAAACATCTTAACGGATTTCCAATTTGAGCTTCCAGGTACGAATTTTTCAAAATTAGACGTTACCAGGAAGTTATGTGAAAGACCCAAAGATGAATTGTTAAAAATGCTGGAAAGGTCTCCATTTGCGGATTTTGTTGAGAATTTTAAAAAAGAATACGGAGTTGAACTTATTTTGGACGAAGATATTCAGAGTTATATAGAACAATATGCACATCAGAATAACGTGCAGATATCCGAGACACTTAAAAAATTATTCTTCGGTGCATCAGCATTAAATTATATGGGCATCAGGGAGCCATATAAAGTTACCAGAGAAATGGTACAGGATGAAAAATATTTTGATAAGCTGTTTGCTCGCTGGTATAAAGATCAAAAGAAAAAACTAAATCAAAAATAACCATTCACGGGTTCAGACATCCCTTATCCCAAGCTGATCACTGGGGCCTTCAACATAAACAAAAACTTCATTCATGCCAGAGCCTCCAGTTCATCTGTTCTGTGCATTTTTTCTAATTCATCCCTGCCAAAATCTTCAAGATTATCTAAAAGAGTCTGCGAATCCTTAGCTTTAACAAATAGGCTTTCACCCGATACTTTTTTCATTACAGCAATGTTTTTTAAATCAAATTGAGTAAGGAAATACGATGCGTGGGTAGCTAAAATCACCTGGGTTCTCTGAGCAGCTTTTTCAAACAGGCCTGCTAAAATCGGTAATGTCCGTGGGTGTACACCTTGATCAGGTTCGTCGATACAAATCAATGTCGGCGGCGACGGCATCACGCATAAAGTCGCCCAGGCAATAAAGCGGAGAGTGCCGTCGGATAAATCTGCCAGACTCAAATCCGTATCAATATTTTTTTCCTGCCAGAAAGCAATAACTTCACCAGGCCCTCCTCTGGCCTTAACATTAAGGTCTCTGAATCCGGGGACGGCCAATTTTATAACTGCTTTTAGTTCTTCAAATGATTCTGCATGTTCGGTCATCAGATTGAACAATACAGCGCTCAGGTTGCCGGCATCTTCATGCAAAACCGGTTCCTGGCTGGTTGGAACAGATTTTCTGATTTTTTCTATTTCAGGCATAGGCCGTCCACTACTTTCTTCCACATAAATTGCCATAAGGTAAAAGTGAACAGAGGGGTCAGTTTTTTTTATCAGTTTCTATCTTTTTTACAGCTTTATCAAAATCGCTTTCTTGTACGTCATTAAATCGGATACGTTTACGATTGAACTTTTCATACTCCGATTCAGCCAGTTCTTTTGCCATTTCATGGGATATTTTTCCCGCATGTTCCAGTATTTCCCTGTCGTTTAAAGTCAGAAAGCCGTTCAGCTTCTCAATCCAGTTTTTCATATACATGGGAATACGTTTCATTGCCTGACCCTCGGCAAAAATCAGATACTGCTCAACCAGATTATTCAACGCCCGCAACTCTTTCTCCTCCAAATAGTTTTTGGCAATAATCACATCCTGCTTCCGAACCTTTTCACCCCGCCAGTTAGTCAGTCCCATGTTGGTTTTTTCACTATTAGCCCGATCGTGAATAATTTCGGCGGCAGTTTGTCCGGTTATTGCCCAGTGTAGTTTGTTCTGTACGGTTTTGAAAAAATTGATGCTTATATCTGTTGTGGGATCGTAATCAATGCTTATGGCATAAATATCGGTGATTTTTTGATAAAACCGCCGCTCAGAAGTGCGGATATCCTGTATCCGGCGCAGAAGTTCATCAAAATAATCAAACGGCTGGTCAGGGTTTTTTAATCGTTCATCATTCAGGACAAAGCCCTTGACAATATACTCACGCAATCTTTGAGTTGCCCATTGACGAAAACGGGTGGCGACATGGGATTTTATGCGGTAGCCCACGGAAATGATCATGTCTAGGTTATAAAAATCAAGGGCACGAGAAACTTCCCTTTTTCCCTCTTTTTGAACTATTCGGAATTTCCGAATAGTTGCTTCAGGCACGAGTTCTGCCTCATTATAGATATTTTTTACATGTTCATTAATAGTCGGAATTGTGACTTGAAACAATTCCGCCATCATCTTTTGCGTCAGCCAGACAGTTTCGTTTTCAAGGCGCACCTCTATTTTTGTCTGACCGCCTTCTGTTTGATAGATGAGAATTTGGGAATTGCTTTTTTCAGGAAGGTTTTCAGCCATTGTACGTCTCTCCATAAAACAACCGGTTCAGTTCCTTGTCTTCCTCGCTGACATTAAAATCTTCGTTATCTATTTCTGAAAGATTGACATACAACTGGTTTTTGTTCAGTAGTTCGGCCAGCAGTTTCTTTTGTTTGTCCAGCCCATTTTCAGCCTTGCCGATCTCGATAAAATCATTGATTGCTTCTTCCGGCATCTCTGAGTTGACGTACCAGTTAAGGAAGGAGTTCTTGGCAATGTTTTTCCAAATTTTTACAAGTTCTTTTGATGTGATGGCTACTTGAATTTTGTCCATAAAGGCTTCGTTGTATTTCATCAGTTCGCAGTAGATGAAGTCGCCGCCGCCTTGGGCCTCGATCTCTTCCCTAAGCGGCCCGTTTTTAAGCGAGGACAAAATCAGCTTGTTATCGCCCCAGATAAGCTTATAGTTCCAGCCCTTAATCTGCTGGCCGGTCTGCATGTCAAAGAGGTCCATCTGCAATTTAACGGTTTTTTCCTCGCGCGGTTCGTCAACCTGCTCAATCACCTGAAACGGCAAAACCACATTACAAACCTCACTAATCTTGCCATTCCAAACCAGCTCCACCTCCCGCTTGTCCTCAAACAGCAAAAAACGATACTTCTCCGGCAGCGGTTTGCCTTTCTCCAAATACCGATTAATATCTCTTATCTCATTATTCGTCAGTTTCATCTATGTGCCTTTTCAGTTCATTCTTTTCTATTTCTGCCTATAAGTTTTGTTCAGTGTATTAAGTAGTCACCCATTAAATGTTAAGAAATAAATCAGTGATATTTGATATTAACAGGTCGTTTCTTGATTGTTGTAATATCTTAATATTGCACTGTTTTTAATGAAAAGGCAAGTATTATATAATCCTAAGCGAGATAAGGAAAGCAGAAATATTGGAGCTGTAAATGTGGGAGAATCCATTGATTTTCTTTTGCGATTTTTTTACTACCAATAGCCCTAGAATTCAGAATCCGGCAAAACCGCATGAGAACATAAAAATAATAGTTGTAGGAATTTTCTTTTTTTGACAGGATA
>JAFDFV010000295.1 GCA_019309665.1 Deltaproteobacteria bacterium
TTTCACGTTCAGGGTGCGGCAGTACCCAGGCGCTTCCTATGTGCTGAATATTGCTGACGGTGCATTGTTGTTCTTTCAGCAGATCGGCTTTGCGCTGTTCAAGCCGGTTGTTCAGTTCATCCAGCCTGTCTTCAAGCATTTTTATACGACCATCCAGCCCAGGCTCACGGGAACCGGATTCTTTCTGTGTCTGCAACTCTGCGAATTGAAGCTGAATTCTGTCAATAATTGTGTTCAGGCTAATCTCTATATGATCCGAGATGGTCTTTACATCTTTTTCCCGCTGCTTTTGCTCATTCTCCAGCATTGGGACAAGCGCCTCTTTATAAAGCGTAGTTTCAACCTGTTCTCGACCGGGCATACCTGAATCTTCCGGGGCGGCAATTCCTTTCGGCGCGATTGAAAGATCAAGAAAGATGGTCGGCTGGCGTATGGTGATGGAACCATCCAGAGTTGTCTGTGCCACGAAGAGACGCTTATGCAGAATGTTCCCTCGACCATCCCGGATTTCCGCAGAAAAAACCATAAGCCTGACGGGATCTTCTCGATTCAAATCATAAAAGACTGTTCCGCGTTGCAGATCCTCCTGCACTTTGTCATGAACCATTGACCTGACGCTTTCAAAAAGCGGGTGACCGGGCGTGACCCATTCTAAAGTCGGATTTTTTGCGAGCAGTTTTTTGTCAAAAACAATCTGTTTATATTCACGGCCCAGCCTGCCAAAACGCTGCTCTAACTGAATGCCGTATGGAAGCAGTATTCGTGGCAGCCGGCCCACTTGATAAACATGCTCTTGATTTTTTACTTCCCTTGGCGAAATTCCAGCTAATGGGGCGGCGTCTATGAAAAATCCTTCGACTACCTCAGGAACAAGCCGTCGTTCTTTGGCCTCTTCTGATTTGCCAACAATGACCGACAGGTTTAACTCGCGTTTAGCAAGACCTTCCAGAGCGGATTCAGTAATCCGCTTTAATCGTTCGGTATCCACCTGCTCAACGATTCTGTCCTTGATTACGTCTTCTGTAAGGTTGCGGGCATACATCTCGCGCAGCATACGTTCCAGTTGATTGGCAGGGAAAATATCACCCAGCACGTTGAAGACCTTTCCTGTCCTATTGGGGTCGAGATCTTCTTCAATCTTGCTTATACGGTCAAAAAGCTTCTCTAATACACGGCCCTCGCGGGTGTTTATGGAAACAAAGTTTGTGATCAGGCAATCCTTTTCCTGTCCATACCTGTGAATACGGCCCATACGCTGTTCAAGTCTGTTCGGGTTCCACGGAATGTCGTAATTGATCATGTACCAGCAGAATTGCAGGTTGATGCCTTCCCCTGCGGCCTCGGTGGCAACCAGAACCTGGCAGTCTTCTTTAAATTCACGCTCAGCAAAAATACGCGTTCCCTGGGTATCCCTGTCACCGATCTTCATACTACCGTGAATTTGTGTAACGTTTAGGCCCCATTCACGCAGTTTGCCCAAAGGTCGTCCATCACGGCCATCGCCTGCAAGGTAATCCAGGGTGTCTTTATGTTCAGTAAACAGCAGGAGTTTCATCTTTGAGTCTTCAAAAATACCGTTTTCAGTAATAACCTCCTTTAGTTTGACCAGTTTTGTTTCAACCTCACGGGACTCCAAAGGCCTTGCAATTTCAACAAGTTTCCCCAGTTCGAGTATTTCTTCCCTCAGGGCCTCCGGGTCGATGGAAGCCACCACATTTTCGAGGTCTGCAAGGATTTCCTCCTTCATTTCATCCGGCAGATCGTCAAAATCATCCGGCACTTTTTTCTTGATCTGCTCTTCTCGATACGCCTCAGGATCTTCGAGAATCTTTTCTCGTTTAGCCTTCATGCGCTCAAGCGTGCGTCTTACCGCATAAATGCTGGAGGCAAACCGCCGCTGCAGCATGGCCATGGTAAACCCCAAAGCGCGGCCTCGCGCTGTATCATCATGCGCTGCTTTTATTGACTGATCTTCAACGTACTGAGTCAGTTTGTCATAAAAATCGAGTTCTTCGTGATCAATCTGAAAACTCACTGTATGAACATTGCGTCGTGTAAAAAGGCTCTTTGCTTCTCCAGTATTCGGATCAGGAAACGACACAAGCGCTTCTTTCACACGACGAAGGTAAAAGGGAGCCTCTCTCACCGCCATCGCTTTTTCCAGACTCTTTACATCTCCGTAAACATCTCTGTCCAAAAGTTTCAGAAACAGACTGAAATTTTTTGGATCTCCTTTGTGCGGGGTAGCCGTCATCAACAGATAGTGATCCGTCATATCAGATAACGATTCGCCTAATTTATATGCCAACGTCTTTTTTTCCTCGCTGTACGCGCTCATCTTATGCGCTTCATCAACGATAATCAGGTCCCAATTGCTCCGCATCAGACTTTCCCTGGCATCTTCGATTCTGGAAATCCATGACACCGAAGTGATAACTTGGTTGATATCCTGCCAGGGATTAGCGCCATAAGTAGCCCTGAGCACATCACTTCGGATAAGCTGGAAATTTTCTCTAAACTTGTCCTTAAGTTCCCGCTGCCACTGAAATGAGAGATTTGCAGGGGTTACAATCAAGATGCGCTGAATCAGCCCGCGCACTTTCAATTCCTTTATAAGCAGGCCGGCCATGATAGTTTTACCGGCTCCTGGATCATCAGCAAGGAGGAATCGTATGCGGGGGAGTTTCAGGAAATAGTCATAGACAGCTTCCAATTGGTGAGGTAGTGGATCAACCCTTGCAATAGAAAGGCTAAAATAGGGGTCATATTCATAGGCCAAACCAAGACGTATTGCCTCAATCCCCAATCGGAACTTTACCGGATCGCCATCAAACGGTTCTTTTTCAGAAGATACTTCCAGTTGTGCGATTTGATCTTCATTAAGAATCGGCTGATGAACCTTTCCCGTCTCCATCCCTTCACCAACCAGCTTAATAGAATCACCCATTGGAATGGTGGTGATGACCTTTACACGTTCCGGGAAAATTGGACCTTGAACGATTACGTTTGGTTTAATATTAGAGAGTTGCATGTCGCACCTGTTTCTAATTCTCAAATCAATATGTTGGGATTTCGGTAGCTTTCAGCTATCCCACTCTTTAACAAGATCGTGCTCAATCTTCAGATGGTCGAGAACTCTGGCAATTACGGTATCGAGAAATTTCGAGAAGCCCTTAGACTAATTGACTTATGTTTGTCATGCAGGAGAATTCAGCTACTCATTGTTTTCAATTTTCAGTGAAACTCCGTGTCGTACCGTGGTAAATTTTTGCAATAATTTATAGATCATAGCTTCTGGCAGCACGTGGCGAAAATAAGGTATTTACAAAGTAATACAGAACGGTATTTCTTAACCTGCATTGCTTTGTAGGGACTACT
>JAFDFV010000040.1 GCA_019309665.1 Deltaproteobacteria bacterium
ATAATCTTGACCAATTCAAAAAGCGCAGTTTATAGCCGTGCAAAGTATAGTTTATCAATAAACTTTTTCTTCACATTTTTTGTTCCCAAAAGCTTTAGCAATAATCTCAAGATTATTGCGTATACTTTTTAAATACCCATCAGGGTCAATCCTGCCTTCTTTGTCTAAAGCCGGATCCATCGAATTGAGCACTACCAATTTTGCTCCGGCATCCATTACAGCCCGGATTATTTCAGGCTTTGGTTCCCATTTGTGAATTACAACTTTAATCTTGTCCTGTTGAAGTCTTGTCTTCAGATTGGATAGATCTTCTTCTGTCCAGTAGAAGTCATCTTTTAAGAAATAGCCTGCTACATGGAGGTTCAGGTCATTTGTAAAGTAGGGAAAGACATCTGTCAGGCCAAATACTTCAAGCGATTCCAGTTCTGCAAATACGTTTTCATATTTAAGCCTGAGCCTGAAAAGTTCTTTTTTGAAAGTAACCAGATTTTTGTCAATCACCGGAGCATTTTTTGGGCTGAGGCGTTTCAGATCTCCGGCCATGATGCTGAGCATTTTTGAGGCATTTGAGAGGCTGAGCCAGATGTAGGGAGAGATAGTTTGATGATGTTTACGGAGAGATTTACCTGTTTGTGTACCCGGCAAAAGAGAGCAGCTATCCGGAACTTCAAGAATGGAAACACCTGTGAGGGCAGGGTCAAGATATAAAGTGGGTCATGTTTCCATACACTCCTGATCGTAATAACCGCATCAGCCCTTGCAGCATAATCTTTAACTTCTTTTTCATGCTTCTTGAAATACTGTCCAAGTCTTCCCATGGGGTATCCGGCCGGACCCAGGTTGCTGACTTTTATTGATGTGCCTTTGGTCAGGATACTTGCAAAGGAATAAGTAGACTGAAGACAGGCAAGCACAAGCGGACACTCCTGGCTTGCCTGTCCGGATGCTCCAAAAAGGACAAATATATTAAAAACAAACAGAGAAAGCACAATACCAACATGTTTCAATTTATATCTCCTCTCAGGGTTCGAATCGCCATGATTAGGGCGAACACAAGATTCGCCCCTACTCAATCCGTTTGGTCAACTGCGAGATCGAATTCTGCATTATGACCTTCCGACGCGTTGAGCACTATTCTCAAATCCGTGCACGCCGGCAATTTAAAAGCGAATTTGCCTTTTTTATCGGTTTTACCGGACATGATCAACTTTCCGTAGTTGTTAAAGACCTCTATTTGAGCATGAACCGCTTTGTTTCCGTTCGAAAAGTAGCTTTCGGTATAGACTGTATCTCCTTCCACCCAGGCAAATACGTGCACCTTGTGACCCCACGCTGAACTTGCCGTTAACAGACAAAAAACTAAAACAACTCCGACAAAAAACAATCTTTTAATCTTCATGATATCCTCCCCAAGATTTTTCAAAAGGAAACACCTCAAGCTGAATCATATTTTCCCAAGCGCTGGGTAGGCCCGTTTCAACCACATTATTGCAGTTGTGACAGCAAAGAAAAAGGCTGCAACCAGTATAATGGCTCCACCTGATGGAACCGGTATCTCCAATTCCATCGGAACAACAATCCCGATAACACAACTCAATGTGGAAAAGGTGGCGCTGTAAAAGAAAAAACCTCTCATTGACCTGCTCAAGTTGCGGGCTGAGGCCGCGGGTATAACAAGCAGTGCTTCCACCAGGATCGCTCCGATGATTTTTACTGAAGCTACAGTGATTATGGTAACCATGAGGATAAAGAGATAGTCGAGAAAGATCACCTTTATCCCTCGTACACGGGCAAGGTTAGGATTAAAACTGGAAAGAACCATCCGGTTATAAAAGCCCAACCCACAGAATATACAGATAAAAGAAATTACAAACAGAACATTCAGATCAAGCTCGTTTACAGTGAGGATCGAGCCAAAAAGGACATTGTCCAGGACGTGAACATTTACCTTGGCAGTCACATAGAGCAGGATACAGGCACCGATCGCCAATGAGATACAGAGGAATACGGCAATCAGGGTGTCAGTAGTCATTTTTGTTCTATTCTTGGTGAATACCATGGCCATTCCAAAAATGATGCAAAAACTGAACAATGAAACGTATGGAGAGGTATAAGGCTCTCCCAGTATGATTCCGATAGCAACACCTGTAAGCGCGGCATTTCCAATCGCCTGGGAAAAGAAAGCAAGTCTCTTTGTGACAACCAGTGTGCCGATACCGCCGAGCACCGGCCCCAGGATAAGGGCAGCTACAAGAGAATTGAACACAAATGCGTATTTGAGCGACTCCGGCAGCCAGCCGGACTCTGCCAGGCGCTGCACAACCGGCATTATAGAATTGTAGATATTAACCACCTTTTTGATTTTCTATAGACTTTCAGATAAATAATTTCACTGTGTTATCAGTCGTCGACGTATAACTAATACGCCTTCCTCCTTCTGGCCTTGTGAAATTAATTATCTGAAACTCTATACGACGTACAAATCAGTACGCCTCACTTCATGGCCCGGTGCTGGTCGTGCCAAAGGCCTGAAAGACTCTTTCCGTTGTCAGGACTTCATCCGGAGTTCCTGAGAAAAGCACCTGTTTATGAATACACGTAACAGCATCAGCCATCTGTTTAACCTGCTTCAAGTCGTGATTTATCCAGACCATAGTAACTTTCTGTTTTTTCAAAACAAGGATGATTTCCTCAATGACCCTCGACCCGACACTGTCTATCCCTGCGCCCGGTTCATCAAGAATCAAGAGATCGGGAAACGGAATAAGCGCTTGGGCAAATAAGACCCGTTGCATCTCACCGCCTGATAACTTTCCCAGTCTCCGTTCTCCTTTGGTATCCATACTGACCAGCCGAAGGGCATTATTTATGATATCCTTATATCTTTTCCTTGTACGGATAAATGCAGGCATGTTCTGGCAAATCATTGTCATGAAGTTATTTACCGTAACCGGAAGTGTCCGATCAAAATCGAGCACCTGGGGCACATATCCGATTGTTGTTCCACCTGTCCAATTGATCTCGATGCGGCCGGTATGAGGCATTTGCCCGAGTAGCGAAAGGATAAGGCTGGTTTTCCCACCGCCGTTCGGCCCGATAAGGCAATGCATGTCTCCTGCCTTCACGGTAAAGCTTACGTCTTGCAGGATAGTGATATTACTCAGGCTGAGACCGACCATCTCAAAGCATATGGACGGCCCGCGAGGCGGGTCCTCATTTTTTGTAAGCATTTCACATCTCTTTCTTTTTACCAACCGCATCCCCGGCATCCGGATCAAGTTGCCTGCAGGCATCCATCAAGGCAATGGTCAAAATGTCAAGGTTGAATTTCATCTCTTTTTCGAATTTTTTGACTGTATAATCCCCCCCGGTGATATGAGAGAATGCGTAAAGCCTTATACTTGTGGCTTCTTTAATTGTGTCTACATATTTGTCAGGAAAGTGCATCTCAGAAAAAACCACATCCACACCTGATTTTTCAATGAGATCAATAGTAGCCCGCAACTGACTGGCAGTCGGTTTTAACCCGTGCCTCGGTTCTATTACCGCTGTAACTTCCAGGCCGAATTCCTGCAAAAGGTAGCTATAGCCGCCATGGATAGTAGCGCAGCGAAAATCAATATCCGGCAGATCAGCTACTCTTTTCATATACTCAGCCTTCATCCGGCGCAATCTTGATGCATAGTTGCGGGTATTTTCCCGATAGATTTGAGCGTTTTCCGGATCAAGCTTTGTCAATTCGGCGCAAATATTATATATTTGTTGTATTGAGGTGGTTATGGATACAAAAGTGTGGGAATCGACTATCTTGTCGGCGGGGTCGGTTCCAGGTATGGGGATAAGGGCAACTCCCTTATTTGCGTAAATAATATCGAGTTTGTCCTTCATCCTGGCTGCCTCGATAATCTCAAAGACAAATTCATCGTGACCGATTCCGTTTATCACGATTGCATCCATTTTCATTACTTTTTTTATGTCATTCGGTTTAGGCTCGTAGCTGTGAGGGTTGAATCCGGCCCCTATCAGCGGCACCACATCTGCCCTATCACCCACTATATTTTTCACAAAGCTGTAATATGGATGTAAAGTAATTCCGATACAGAGTCTTTTTTCCGCAATTGCGGGATTAGTTCCACCTGAAATTATAGCCAGCATAAATAACATGATTAACAATAGTCTTTGCATAGTGCCTATCCTCATAGACTTTCAGATAATTCATTTCACAACATTTTATCCTTTTATCCGTTTCATCTCATCATCACCTGTATACGGGATAACCTCTTTCCATCCCATTATAGCCAGACTGCGTACGCTCAACTTTTCAGGGAAATCCACAGCAGTTTCGCCGGAATACCATATTTTAAATGGCTCCTCATCGTGTTCCGGCTCTCCGATCTGGTAGTCTCCTTCTGTGCTGTGGTTATGCAGCAGGACAAGCAAAAAAGAGCCTGAGATATCAGAAATGGACGGTTTCCCAAGATACGCTGTTGCATGTATCATATCATTGTTTAATATCTTTTGTGTCCAGATAAGTTTTCCGCTCATGGCCCATGCACGATCATGAGCAAATGGAGGCATAAATCGCTCTTGCAGGTCTTTCACTGAGAGCCACGTTCCCTCATTATTGTCGTGGGCAGCATCAATCTCCATGGCTGCGGTATAGAGGGCGACAAACGTCCCCTGCTTGAAACTGTTAAGATCTTTGTACCCGCTTATCTGGTATTCGAACAGAACCCTTTCAGGTTCAGCTTTGGTCCTGTGCATAATGCAGATTGCTGCCACTGCAATAACGACAGCAGTGGTCAAAACAAAATACAGGCCCTCACGACTTGAACCGGCCGGTTTTACTACTTGTGTATGCATATTAGAATCGAAGGATGTTCCGGATTGATTTTAATAAGTCCTCATAGATGTGTTTGATTCCCTCAGAAGGACTTTTCTTATTGAGACCCTTTTCCAGTGACGTCAAAAGTGTTTGTATCTCCTCCTTTTTCGCCAAACGCATCGCTACCTCAAGATACCGCAGTTCTCTGCGCGCGTTTGTTCCCACAGTAGAGGCGTTCTTACCTTCCAGTAATATTGTGCTCCGGGAGAGATATATCTGCTCAATCTCAGAGTAAGTATAATAGAGAATGAGGAATCGGATGAATATTTCACTCATCTCTCTGTTCTGCTCTGAATTCATCTGGTACCAGTAACGGAAGCTGGTTGCGGAAAGCCGATATAGCGCCCACTCATCTTCCTTGATTAATTTTTCTATCTCTTTGACAAAACCGGTCGATTTAAGTCTTTGCAGGTGGGCTGTCACTTCATCGGTCGACATATGAATATTTCGGCCAACTTCCTCAGGCCCAAGAAACTCAGGTCCCTGTGCAAAAGCCACCAGGACTTTTTCCTCCTGAGCAGTCAACTGAGCCATGCATGACTGGAAATAGGGTGTGAGATCCTCCAGCAGACTGAAAAAACCGGCTTCCACGTTCGTTATGTTTGCATCCGAATTCCGGATAAGGACGTAGAGCATTATCAGCAAGCGGGGATTTCCTCCTGCAAGTGTGTATATCGCTTGAGCCCTGTTAGTTCTTGTCTTAAGTTTCTTTGCAAGCGCGGTGCGTCCTTCCTCAGCGGCATACTTTATCAGCAGTTCAGTTGATTCCTCAAGACTCAATTCATCAATTACGTCGACCCGGAAAAGCCTACAGAGAGGATGATCCTTGTCTGTTGTCTGTTTAAAAAAGGCGGCTGAGGTGGCAATCAGATAGAATATGTCCTCATTCATCAAAAGATCGGCCAGCCATCTTTCGTCCGGAAGCCTTTTTGTTATGCGATCTCCGATAACTCGATCTGCATTTTCCAGTAATATCAAAATTTTTCTCTGATTCTTCTCTGTCCATTCGAGCAAAAAAGACTTAATCTGATTTGCGGCCTTCTGGTTGCTTGACTCTCCATCCGTAACCTCAAGTAATTCCCTGAGTCTCATGGCATCATCAGATAATCCCTCTTTTTCCAGTTCTTCACCGGAAAGCCTTGTCACTTTCTCCATGAAGTCTCTAAGCGTAATAATTCCTGCTGCCTCCTCAGGAAAAGAGACAGGTAGCCATTTTGCCATTAAGAGCGAGGAGCTTTTTATCTTGTGGTGAAGTAATGCAATGATGTGACTCTTCCCGATACCCCGAGGACCGATCAAAAGCTGGTGCTTAGGTTGTCGTGATTTTTGTTCAATGCCGGCGAGCAAGGTTGATAAGAGCTTATCACGACCCGTTGCCGTTCTTTCCAAAAAACAGGGATCCTGCCTTGATGGTGTATAGGGATGGTACATTGTTTTTACTACTACTCCGTAATCTCTGAGCCTAGTACTGTCACGGTATGCTCAAAGCCTGCATCAAGGATAACCGTATATTCGTCTGAAGGCTTATTGAATTTGAATTCGCTTTTTTTATCCATATATCCTTCAACTAGTATTTTTCCATTGGCATCTACCACTTGTATTCTTACACCAACAGCCGAGGAACCATCAAGAAATCCACCCTCGCAAAGAATAGTTCCATCCCCATTATCCAAACACGAACAAAAGGGTGTATGTGCAAAAGCGTATGAGGTAAAAAAGAGACCTAAAAGCATGTATACAAGTAATAGTTTGGTTTTTTTCATTGCCGTACCCCCATGTTTTCAGAGATGAGAAAGTTATTACATCCAGGTTCGCAATAACTTTTGTGAGTTGTTAATTTATAAAATAACATCAAATGGTTGTCAACGTCAAGTGTAGTTTTAAGTTTTAAGTCTTAAATCCTATTTGATCATTCGGAATGGCTCGGCAATTACCTAACCGCACAGGTTGAAAAGTTTTGGTAAATGCTTTATTTTGCCGATTTTGGGGACTTGGAGAAAAAAGGTGCTCGCAAAATATACAAACATGTTATTTTGGCTCATTTTAACTACAATTATGTAGTATATATAAGCCCATCCAACATATTTGTAATTAATCAACGTTTGCTCCCTGTTGTATCTTAGATATAAATATTTAGTGATTAAAGATAGTTAACCCAAAATAGTGCTGTTATCGGCGAAGTGGCACGTCCTTTGCTTTATCATTTATACAAACATTTACAATTTATGATCTAAAAGGAGAGCATTAAATGAAAAAAATCGAAGCAATTATTAAACCATTTAAACTGGACGAAGTAAAGGACGCACTGAACGATATCGGTGTGTCTGGCATGACTATCAGCGAGGTCAAGGGGTTCGGGCGACAGCGGGGGC
The DNA here is from genome assembly GCA_019309665.1 of Deltaproteobacteria bacterium. GTDB lineage: Bacteria > Desulfobacterota > Desulfobacteria > Desulfobacterales > ETH-SRB1 > B13-G4. Next base: position 7,258 of record JAFDFV010000040.1, read on the forward strand.
ACAAAGAGATCTATCGCGGTGCCGAATACCAGGTGGATTTTATACCAAAGATGAAGATCGATGTGGTGGTTGATTCATCCATGGCAGATAAAGTTGTGTCCATTATTTCTGAAAAGGCCAATACAGGCAAGATCGGTGACGGCAAAATATTTGTATCGCCATTAGATAAAGTAATCCGCATCAGAACCGGTGAAACCAACAAGGATGCCATTTAATAAGGAGGTTAACAATTATGAAAACTCTTATGCTGACTTTACTTTTAACAGTGAGCAACCTTTCCATTGCCTGGGCCGGGGATGGGGCGGTCACACCGGAATCAAATAAAACAGCTATTGATTTGGTGCAGGCCAACGCTGATTACGTATGGACAATGGTTGCAGCGGCGCTTGTTTTTTTCATGCAGGCTGGTTTTGCCCTGGTTGAGGCAGGATTTACGCGAGCTAAAAACGCTGTGAACATAATGATGAAAAATCTCATGGATTTTTCAGTTGGATCACTGGCATTCTGGGCTATCGGGTTTGGCCTGATGTTTGGTGTGTCCAACTCCGGTTGGCTTGGAACATCCGGATTTTTCTTAAGCGATTTTTCGCCGGATGGTGATCCATGGGTCCTGGCATTCTGGATGTTTCAGGTAGTTTTCGCTGCTACAGCAGCAACTATAGTATCTGGAGCAATGGCAGAAAGAACTAAGTTTGTTGGCTACTTAATTTACAGCGTTTGTATAAGCGCTTTGATTTATCCCGTGTTCGGAAGCTGGGCATGGGGAAGCCTTTTTCATGGAAACGGCTGGCTTGAAGGGCTAGGATTTATTGATTTTGCAGGGTCCACAGTAGTTCACTCTGTGGGCGGATGGGCTGCTTTGGCAGGCACCATTGTCCTTGGACCGCGCTTGGGCAAATACATAAAAGACGGGGGGATAAAGCCGATATTGGGGCATAATATACCGTTGGCTGCTCTTGGAGTCTTTATTCTGTGGCTTGGATGGTTTGGTTTTAACCCTGGCTCCACTACTGCAGCATCAAAAGACATTGCCATGATTTTTGTAAATACAAACCTGGCTGCGGCAGCCGCGGCAGTTATGGCGATGATCACATCATGGATTAAGTTCGGTAAACCAGAAGTGGGTATGAGTTTAAACGGAGCGCTTGCCGGCTTGGTGGCGATTACCGCTGGATGCGCGAACGTATCACCAACAAGCTCGATCATTATCGGAGCTATTGCGGGGATTATTGTTGTCTTTGCAGTCATCATGTTTGACAGGATTAAAGTGGATGACCCGGTTGGCGCCATATCAGTCCATGGTGTAAATGGTGCCTGGGGCACACTGGCAGCCGGTATTTTCAATATGGGAGGCACAACAGGAAAAATTATCGGTGTGCAGCTTCTGGGGATTGCAGCCTGTTTTGTATGGACATTCACAGCAGCCTATATTTTGTTTAAAATAATTGACATGACCATAGGCCTGAGAGTTTCACCTGAAGAAGAAGCTAAAGGTCTGGATCTTGCGGAGCATGCCGGCAATGCCTATCCTGACTTTGAGGTTTCAGCATATTCGCAGCAGTAATAATTTATGAGTCATACCTGCGCTTATGTGCGGGTATGACTTTTTTAGCACTTTAAATTTATAGTATAGGAATTTCCATTTTTAATCAATTCTATCAATAGGTTAGTAGGGGCGACCCTTGTGGTCGCCCTAATCGAATCAGGGCGATCACAAGGATCGCCCCTACGAAAAAAACAATATAATTACAACCTGAAAGCCCGCACCGAAGTGCGCTAATTTAAAAATTGAAAGGAATTAAAAATGAAGAAGGCAATCTTAAGACTCGCAACATTGATTTTAGTATTAATCGTAGGTAGTTCTATTGTTATGGCTGAAGAAGATAAACCAACGGCGTCTGCTGATGTAGGAGTTTTTGATAAATACGTATGGCGTGGTTATGAGCTGAGTGACGACAGTGTAGTAATTCAGCCATCAATCACGATGTCTTACAAGGATTTTAGCTTAAACCTTTGGGGCAACCTTGACACAAGGATGGATAATGATACTCATTCGAACCAGTTTAACGAGACAGATATGACCCTCTCATATGATAAAGAATTCGGGCCGGTTTGTTTGGGAGTGGGTTATATTTATTACGGTCTTGATGATGCTGATGATAGCGAGGAAATTTATTTAAGCATAGGAATTGATACCATATTATCTCCAACGCTTACTGCTTACCGTGAAACAGCCCACCTTCCGTCATGGTATTTTATTTTTGCTGTATCTCATTCATTTGAGCTGCCTAAGGACATAACCCTGGATCTGGCAGGTTCAGTTGGTTACTATTATGCTGACAATGCAGATGATTTTGCTGAATATAACAGCCAGCTCGAAGCTTCCAACGATCCGTATCGCAGTTTTCATGATGGCCTTGTTTCTATCGGTCTGACAATTCCGCTTACGGAATATATGACCTTAAGTCCTGTGGTGTCTTATTCATTCCCGTTAACAGGCGATGCAGACAATCATATTGCCGCGGTTAATCCTTATAGCGATGATTCTGATTATGTGTATGGCGGGGCTACTGTATCTATTGCTTTTTAAAGTTTTGTTGATTTATCGTGCCCGTCTGTTACAACGGCGTTTCAGATGCGCACGAGATTTAGGGTCGTGTCTGTCAGTTACAACGGCGTTTCGGACAGACGCGGCTCTAATTTTTTTCCGTCTATTATAGAGGTAAGATGCAATCTTCCAGCCGTTCAGCTTTAGAAAGAAAGGTACAGGAGTTAACTGTTCTTTATGAAATCAGCCGGCTTCTTGTATCAACTTCTGATCCAAAGGAAAATTTAGGATCTATTCTTGACATACTTCATTCCAGAATGGGTATGGAGCGAGGTACTATCACTCTTTTGGATCCATCAACCGACTTACGGATGAAGAAATGAGAAGAGGGCAGTATCATGTGGGTGAGGGGATTACAGGGAAGGTAGTGGAAGATGGAGATCCGATTATTGTATTAAGAGTGGGCGAGGAACCGTTATTTTTAAATCGGACCGGAGCACGCAGAGACATCCGGAAAAACAACATTTCATTCATCTGTGTACCCATTAAGATAGGGACATTTGCTTGCGGAGCCCTGAGTGTAGATCGGCTTTTTAGCGAGGAAATCTCTTTTGAAGAAGATCTGAGATTGCTGACCATTATTGCTTCTAATGTAGCGCAGGCTATAAGAATCAGTAGAATGATGGAGGACGAAAGGAACCGCCTTAAAAACGAAAATTTAACCTTTCGAGAAAAGCTCAAAGAACGATACAGCTTTCATAACATCGTGGGCAGCAGCAATAAAATGCGAGAGGTCTTTGAAATGATCGACCATGTTGCTGCCAGCGATGCCACCGTGCTCATCAGGGGAGAAAGCGGTACAGGCAAGGAGCTTGTGGCCAATGCAATCCATTACAATAGCATGAGGGCGGAAAA
>JAFDFV010000296.1 GCA_019309665.1 Deltaproteobacteria bacterium
ATTTTGCTTTCAGCCCTCTTTTAGCATTCCTTTTGATATTTGATAGACTCAATTCAGATTCATCACATAATAAAGAAATCAGATTGCGTCCTGTAACACCAAATAAGTCAGACACGACAGAATCAATCTTAATGTTGGCGGTTTCAAATAGTTTGTGAATACGCCTTTTATAATCAGCTAAGGATTCTGTATAAGTTCTTCTAAGTCGTGTCAGTTCTCTCCATTGACGTATCTCTTTCGGAGGAATGAAACTACCTCTTAATAGCCCATGCCTCAGAAGTTCTGCAAGCCATTTGCTATCACTTATATCTGTTTTTCGGCCCGGAACATTCCTGATATGCCTGGCATTTACAAGGATTACTTCCATGAACCCCTCAAGAACATTATGAACAGGGCGCCAGTAAACCCCGGTACTCTACATTGCTAATATCGGGCAACTATTATCTGTTAACCATTTTTTCATCGTTAACAAATCATTCGTAAATGTTCCAAACTCTTTTATTTCGTACTGTTCTTTGCCATGTTCATCTATTGTATTAAGGCAGGCTGATATTTTTTTCTTATGCACGTCTAATCCGCAACAAACAGGGTGAACAATTTGAATAAATGTGGTATCTAATTTTTTGGTCATAGCTATCCTCATAATTTTATAAATTTTGATAGTTATGACCATTCCTTCAATTTTGCAAGTGTTTCATGCTTTGTTGTGCCCGCCAGGGCATGGGGGTTAGTAGCAAGAACTGAATGATGCCAATCTGCCGGCGCAGCAAAAAATACCGATGAGAGGCTTGATGGATAAGTTTATGCTTTAGCCGATAGAGAAGCGCTAAAAAGCATACGATCATACGGCATCCAGGCGACATTTGGGCCTTTTTGATCTCATATTCCGTCTCAATTTACCGAACGTTTCCATGGTAAAGGAAAATGTCACTCAAAAAGGAGACGTCGGGAATTGCTGATTGGGAATTAATGCCCAGGCGAAACATGATGTGTTGCTATCTGTTAAGATATTTTTCAAGCGTTCTAAAAAATTATCCTTATCGGCATCATCCTTGAAAATGGTTTTCCTTATATATCTCTTATGATATAAATTATTCGACTTGTCAATATATCAAGGAACGTCCCGCAAGCTATAAATTATTCGACTTGTCAATATATCAAGGAACGTCCCGCAAGCCAATTTCATTCAGGTCTTTTATTTCATCAGCATTCAGATAATTTTTGGCAATGGCTACATCCTGTTTTCGCACGATAGCACCGCGCCAGGAAGTCAGCCCCATATTTGGAACATCGGGGTTACTGCGGTTTTCAATAAGTTCAGCTGCGGTTCTTCCGGTGGTGGCCCAAAGCATTTTATTCTGAACCTTTTTAAAGAAAACCTGTGCCTGCTCTGATGTTTTGTCATAATCAATGGCTGTGGCGTAAATATCCTTGATTTTCTGGTAAAAACGCTTTTCCGAAGCCCGGATGTCCCGTATACGCTCCAGCCACTCGTCAAAATAATCCCATTTATCGGCTTGTTTAAGGCGTTCATCATCCATGGCAAAGCCCTTGATGATGTATTCTTTCAGGATATTTGTTGCCCATATTCTAAACTGGGTGGCCCGTTTGGAGTTGACCCGGTATCCAACGGCGATAATGGCATCAAGGTTGTAATACTTTACTGATTGAGTTTGCGTTTTGCCAACCATTGCGCCATGCTGAGTGGTATGTTCCAAAATGGAACTTGCCACTTGTTCGACCAATTCACCGTTTTCAAATATGTTTTTCAGGTGTTTTGTAATGGCTGGTCGCTGTACATCAAAGAGCTCTGCCATCTTTTTCTGGGTCAGCCAGATGGTTTCATCCTGGAAAATGGTGTCTATTTTGACGGTGCCGTCTGCCGTGGTGTAGAGGACGATTTCGGATTGGTTGGGAGGTTGGGTCATGGAGCGACCTCCAGATTTAAATCATCGTTTTTCCAATTAATCGGATTATTCTGAATATATTCCCGAATACGATTCAATTCGGTTTCATCACGAACAATTCGGTCATAAAATCGAGATTGCCAAACCGATGTACCAAGAGAGTGTCGTAATTCATTGATTCGGCGCGATGAAAATGTTTTGAACGCCCGCACAAATTCAAACAATCCATGTTGTTTTTTATTTGTCGTCTGTGCGGATGTTGGCGTTGTTGTCCCCGTAGAGACGGGTTTGGTTGGGGTAAAGGCGGGTTTCAAACCCGTCTCTACGACGATTCTACCAAAAATATGTTCACGGTTTTTTGTGCAAATGGTGATGTAATAATACCCGTTTGATGAATAATCCCAATTTTTTAATCGTGTTGTTTCAATACGGTATTTATTTTTATACAGGGTCATTTCTACAATTCCCCCTTAAATGCTTTTTGCAAAACACTCTTTTTCAGTTCTTCTAAATTGCCTATTTTCTTGCTGTAAATAGTTTCTAATTTTCTGGTTTCCTCTGAAAGGGCATCCAATTTTTGAACGATGGCTTGCTGTTCTTTTAAGGATACTGGATAGGGAATATAAACTTCATCAAAGCTGTAATTGTTTATTTGAGGGACATTTGCTCCATTACTAATATCATTTAAGTCAAATAGTTGAAACCAGTGAAAAAAATAATCTTTGTCAATTTTTTTGCTTGGAATTATTGCCATTGTGTTTAAATCAACAATTGTCGGTTTAACAATCTTTCTTTTTTTATTCGTAGCTATTGCTCCACCTCTCTTGGGAAAAATAATTGCACCTTCAGGTATAATCTGTTTTATTTTTATTTCATTACTATTTACAAACCTACTTGAAGTGTTCATTTCAACAAGGTTTTCAGGCAAATTCATATCACCGACCTTTGTATAGAGTACATCGCCCTCATTCCTTTCAAGAGATGGAGAAATAGTGGCTCCGCTTTTTAATTCACAAACTTCATGTATTCTCTTCTCCTCCCAATCCTTCCCCGGATTTTCAAAAATCCCATTCAAATAGCTCTCAAACAACTCTTTGGCGTTGGCAAGATTTTTCTCGGTATTGGCTTTTGCCTTGTCTATGACGGTAAAGGCTTTATCGAGGATGGCGACAATGCGTTTTTGTTCTGGGAGTGGGGGGATGGGGACTTCTATTGCTTCAATTTGTGATTTGTTAATTGAATTAAAAACAGCTCCCGCATTTCCAGTTATTTCATTCTCATGCTTTACAAAAAAATTATAAAGATATTCCTTATTTATTGTCCTATTGACTCGAATTGCCGCAAGGCCACGCCCAATACATATTTTCTGAGTCGAAAAGTTGACCGGTCCGACTGGTGCACGAACAGACATCAAAATATCGCTCTCGATGGCTTCTTTTGTGATTTTAGATGTCCACTTTGTTGGATTTCCTAAATATTTAGCTGTAAATTCTTTTTTCCCTTGATAAAAAGGAAGTCCGATTTGTTCAGTATTGTAATATTTACCCTCAGGTGATTGACCTGCAATCACAGTACAAACCTCTCCCAGCTTCTTCACCTCCCCCCCCTTTGGCAAGCAAGAATTCCCAATTCCCAATTGTCCATTATCCATTGACTTCAATTGCTTACTCATTTCCAATCTTTATATTCCCAAGATTATCTAACAGATTCCTGGCATTTTTAGCCGTTACAATCGGTTTTCCGGTTTGCTTTTCAATCTCTTGACGAGCTTTTTTAGCAGCTCCGCCGCCTTTACGGGCAACATTTTTATTCTCTTCCAAACCATCCGGCTTCTTTTCTTTTGAGATTTCGGTTGTAGAAGCCTCTGCTAACATATTTAATACCAACTCCAGATTGGACATATTATCTCGCAGATTCTCTTTTTTAAGACCTTTAAGTTTTTTGTAATCTTTTACATTTTTATCTGCCCAGGACTTAGTCATTTCGTTTGTTAAAATGGCATATTCCAAACCCTCTTTCATTCCTCTTTCTTGCCATTCATCGGTAAGTTCTTTTTGCACTTCAATACTTTTTAAGCGTTGATTGATCCATTCTTTTGAATAGCCTTTTTTCAGGTAAGTTTCCATAGCACGGTCGAAAGCCAACTCTGGATCTTCTGTCTCTTCAATTCGTTCATATCCTACTTCTGCCATCCACACTTTAAATGGTTCTGCTTTGGGAGAGGGAATAGACTGAATAAGGCGTAAAAGTTGTTCTGTGTCGGCTACATCTGTTAATCTCATTTTGCCGTCGGTGGCTTTCATTTTCAACTGTCCGATTTTTTCGGACAGTTCACTTCCTTCACCCTTTAGCTTTATCAGCTAATATTGCAATAACGTCAATAATCGAAAAATACCAAAGTTCCTTTTTATCGTCCCAGTGCGTTCTTACTGTTTGTTTTTGGAACAGCTGAATTTTGTTTGATTTATTCATTGGCTTTTCCATTTTCAATTATCAATTGTAAATTATCCATTAATACAGCGCTCTCTTTATCCAGCTTACTAATCTCCGCAAGTATCTCTTTCGGTTCCCGTAAAATCGTTTCATTCTTGTTGTTGGGATTTTTTATCGACAAGTCAAAAGTACTTATGTCAACATCTTTGATATCAACAGACCATGAATTCCCAGAGTTTTCTTTTTTCTTTTG
>JAFDFV010000297.1 GCA_019309665.1 Deltaproteobacteria bacterium
ATGGCATGAATATCCCAAAACCTCGGCAGGCATTCTTATTTAGTGCTCGGTCAAAGAGTTCCTCTTCGCTCGATAATATTGGAAAGGAGTAAACATTGCATGTTATCCATTAAAGCAAAAAAGGGAGGAGTCTATTTTGTCAAGACAAAGGCAAACGACATCGGTGCAAGAACAAGAGGAATAACACTAACCGGAAAATCAACCGGCAAGAGCAGCTACGCCTCTGAGTTCTTTGAGAATAAGGCTGAAGTTAAAACAAGGTCTGTAAAATAAGTTTTAAACAGGAAGCAAATATTCGACCGTGTCGTATCAGGATGGCGTTTCCTGTATGGAGGGTAAAATTCAGCTAATCTGGACCCCGATATTACTCTGAGAGAAAATTTGTTTGACAGATAGTTGTTCTTATCATAAAACAAAACCATACATTTTTGTTTTATAGTATTCATTCCAAATCTCTTTTCAACATGACGGCGCAGGATAGTTTATCATGTTAAAAGAAAATTTCAAAATCATCATCAAAGAATTTCATGACACACCGCTTCCTGATCTGATCGAACGGCATCAGGAAATCGACTTTTCGATCCTTGAATCTCCGGTAAATAAAATCATAACCATCATCGGCCCTCGGCGGGCAGGCAAAACATATTTTTTGTTTCAGATTATGAAAAAGCTAACTGCCAAAGGCGTTGATATAACCGATATTATCTACATAAATTTTGAAGATGAGAGGCTCCTGCCAATGGTTCCGGAAGATCTTCATGGCATACTGGATGCCTATTTTGAACTGTATCAGGATAAAAACAGGCCCTATATTTTTCTTGATGAAATTCAAAATATCAGCGGCTGGGAAAAGTTTGTCAGAAGAATCAATGATCAGGGATACAAAACTTTTCTTACGGGCTCCAATTCCAGAATGCTCAGCCGCGAAATTGCCACTGCATTAAGAGGCCGTACTATCACCTATGAAGTATTCCCTTTTTCTTTTGCGGAATTTCTTGCGGCACAAAGGATAATCTTTGATAAAAATATGTTGTACGGAACCATGAGGCACCGGATCAGGCTGCTCTTTGACGACTATTTCTTTTCCGGAGGTTACCCTGAAATCGCTTTTATAAAAGAAAAAGCAGCCAGAAACAGAATTTTTCAAGACTATTTTAACACTGTTTTTTACAAAGATCTTGTAGATCGCTATAAAATCAAAAACACGGAGTTATTGAGGCAGTGGTTAAATGCTTTGATGATGAACATCTCATCGCTGATAAGTTTCAATAAAATTGAAAATGATTTCAAATCACGAGGTCTTAAACTTTCCAGGGCAACATTAAGCGCTTTTGCCGGTTATATTGAAGATACCTTTTTCGGCTTTTTTGTCGAAATCTATTCCGAGTCTGTAAGAAAACGCCAGGTAAATCCCAAAAAATTTTATCTTATCGATCAGGGAATACATAATTTTCTTACCTTAAAATTTGTGGAAAACAAGGGCCGCGTTCTGGAAAATCTTGTTTTTCTGGCATTAAAAAGAAAAGGATATCCTGTTTGTTATTATAAAACCAAAAGAGGATTTGAGGTTGATTTTCTGGTAAAAAGAAACGGGAACAGGGAGCTGATTCAAGTCTGCTATGATCTGTCTAATGTTGACACCTTTAACCGTGAAAAAAAAGCCCTGCTTGCCGGAATCAAGGAGCTTGGGCTTAAAACCGGTCTGATTTTAACCTGGGATGAAAAGCGCCTGGAAAAGCATAATAACTATTTATTAAATATTATGCCGGCATGGGAGTGGCTCTTGACTGATAAGCAAGACACAGATCAACACGTATTAACTTAAGACTTTGGCTTCCTCTATTATATATGCGGAGGATCTGCAAAAAAGCATGCAGCCTAAACAACCTGGATAGTTACAACAAAGGTTACACGGGAGGAATAAATGAAACAAAAGACAATTATTAGAAACACTCTGGTTGTTCTTGCAGTGGTTTTCGTCCTTACCGGGTGCGGCTCGGTGAGGCTTGCCAGCACCCTGAAACCCTCAGAGGTGAAAGACCTCCGGCTTGGATCGGCCCATTTCAGCATTATCAGCCACAGCATTGAATACAACAAAAAAAGTCCTGGAGCAAAAGGCTGGTTTGACAGGCTCGACCAAAAGCTTATTGCCGGCCGGGCCAGGGCCATGTATCCGGAGCTCTTTACGGACGACTGGACCGCCTTGCCGGTTATCGTCAAAACCAGGGGGGAGTATAATGACTCATCAATGATGATATCAGCATTCCTGACGGCATTGACGGCCGGAGTTATCCCTTTTCCCGGGACGACTAAACTAAGTGTTGCCGTGGCCTCAGACGTTCGGGACGCGGCAGGGGATTGCCTGGCTGACAAGCAAGTTAATTTTGAGTTGAACCAGGTCGTGTGGATGAGCTTGATCGGCCCTCTTGGCGCCATTCCCGTGCCAGGGGAGGCAGATCTGCCCCGCGACGGGATCTTTCTGTTCATCCCTTTGACCAAGGATGCCTATTCAACTACCAAACATACTGATTACTTAGCCGACTGTATTGTCGAGGCCATTGTCCAGGCACTTCGTTCGGTCGATCCGGCCACGCTCGACGTCGCCTCGCAAGCGCGCAAATCACGCCTGCAGGAGGTAACCGTAGCCGGAAATCGCTGCTGGTCATTTCTGGCGCCTGTTTTTTCGAAGGGCTTTGCAAAACAGGACAAGGCCGACCTTTTTGTGGCCATGATCTACAAGGAATATCCAATTCGGGGCGCGAAACCGGTTGAATCTATAACAGTGGCGCGGCGGAACGGGGACGGCAGATGGCTGCCGATGACCGGTTATTTGCGTAGTGTAAAGGAGCTGACGGCAGCGCGTGTGCTTATTGATGATGGGAAGCCTTCAAAGGTTGTCATAAAAAAGGTCGATATGCCACCTCTTGAGGACTTCATTGAATTAGGGAAAAATTCGACTATTGATGACATACGCTGGAGCAACGGGATTCTTGTAGAGATCAAAAACAGCACTCTGCCGCGGCTGATGCGGAAAAAAAATCCGGAATATCTGATTAACCTGGTGACACGGATTGAAAAGGCGGTGCTCAACTTGAACGAACAGGCGCAGATGGCCGATAGCCGGGTGCAGGAAATGGTGGTAGAAGGCAGTGGGGCGGATACGACACAAGCAAATGAGCTGTCTGTGCTATGCCGCCAGCGCATTGCGATATTCAAGCCGATCCTGTCCGCTTTGAAACAGGCCGTTGCGGCAAAAGGAAGGTAGTCACATGAAAAAAAAGACATGGTTTTTTCCGGCATTACTGTTCATTTCTTTTGTGCTTTTAATTATGCACGCGACGGACGCTGTTGCCGA
>JAFDFV010000298.1 GCA_019309665.1 Deltaproteobacteria bacterium
TATTGGAGCAGAAGAATATGCGCCCATTCCTCCGGTATTTGGACCCTGGTCGTTGTCGTATATTGCTTTGTGATCCTGTGAGGAGGGAAGGGGAAGTAGATTTTTGCCGTCTGTGAAGGCAAGGAAAGAAGCCTCTTCACCGGTAAGGCACTCCTCAACGACAACTTTATTCCCGGCGTCACCAAAAGCCCGCTTTTTTATTATAAGTTTAAGAGCGTCAATTGCTTTTGAAACGGTTTCGCAGACAATTACTCCTTTGCCGGCTGCAAGTCCATCTGCTTTTACAACAACAGGAGCACCTGTTTTGCGTATATAGTTTTCCGCTTTTTTATAACTGGTAAATGTTTTGCCGGCAGCAGTATTAATCCCGTATTTATTCATCAAGTCTTTTGCAAAGGATTTGCTGGATTCTATCTCCACAGCTTTTTGATTTGCACCGAATACTTTTAAACCCTCTTTTTCAAAAATATCAACAATGCCGTTACATAGAGGATCTTCAGGACCTACTACCGTTAGATCTATTTTTTCTTTTTTGGCAAATTCAAGAAGTTTGTTGATATCTCCGGAATTGATCGGCAAACAGGTTGCCAGGTCAGCGATGCCTGCATTTCCCGGTGCACAATATATGTTTTTTACTTTTGGACTTTGAGCAATTTTCCAGACAAGGGCATGTTCCCTGCCGCCACCGCCGATTACCAGGACTTTCATATAAATCTCCCTTTTTTGTAATAATTTACCACGGAATGACACGGAGTTTCACTGAAAATTGTAAAACAATGAAGCTCAATTGATCAATTATTTCAAAACATGTAATTTAAGTGAAAATCCGTGGTGAATTTTACTTCTTTTCAACTTTTCGCAAGCTTTTCTGTCAGTCTTTCAAGAAGATCCTGCTTTTTCTTGTCAAGTTCTTTTCTGCTTATACTTGCTCCCTTGATGCCGCCATTTAAAGATATTTCCGTAAGGTGATGATTGCCATTTTCGGTAATCATAATATCGATATGAGCAAAGGGAAATCTGCTGCGTTTCATAATAGCATAGCAGAAATCCTTTTCTTCCTTTTTCAGCATGTATGGATGACTTTTTCCGCCGGCTGCGATATTCATTCTGAAGTTATCAGGATTATGCCTGGTATATGCCTCAGTATAATCTCCCACAATAATTACCCTCAGATCAGTAAAATTCACTATAAAAGGCTGAACTACAAAAGGATAAGAAGATTCCGACTGGGACATGAAGCTATAGAGGGTTTCAATGGTATCCCATTTTCTCACACCATATCCACAGTGCATGTGGTCTTCTTTGGTCACTACCGAGCCGATGCTGTTTTTATTGTATGTATTTATGGTTTCAATCAATTCTGTCCGCTTTGTAATAACGCATGTATGCGGAAGCATCCAGTCTCTTAAAATTAAAGCCTGTGCAGCTTTGGAACTATTTAGAATCTGTGAGAGCGGAGACGGCAGGCAGTTTATATTCCGTTCAAGAAGGTCTATAAGCATAAATGATTTCATATGCCTTGAGGATATTGTTCCTATGCATATATCTTCTGAGCAGAGTTTATGATAATGATTTTTTAATTCTCTGTTGCCTTTTATGATCATGAATTACCGTCAGGAAATGCTAAGTTCAATCAGTGTATCAAGAAGTTCACTAAAGGAAATACCGGCGGTTGCTGCAGCAAGAGGTAAAAGACTTGTTGGAGTCATGCCGGGAATTGTATTGGTTTCAAGTACGTATATATCGTTATTTTTTAGAATCATATCAGTTCTACTATAGCCTTTACAAAATAGAGCCGAATGGGCGGTCTTCGCATATTCCTGGGCTTTTTTCGTAAGATTTTCATTAATGCGGGCGGGACATATTTCCTGGGTTAAACCAGCGGTATATTTTGCCTCGTAGTCAAAAAATTCATGCTCTTTGCCGGGAATAATTTCAACAACAGGAAGGGCTTCCGGTTTTTCGTTACCTATAATGCTTCCTGTAATTTCTATGCCTTTAATATATGTTTCGATCAGGATTGAATTATCCTGTTCAAAAGCAATATCAACGGCATGTTTCAGGGCTTCTGTTGATTTTACAATAGACATGCCGATACTTGAACCGCCTTGAACCGGCTTAACTACCAGGGGTAGTCCAAACTGATCAGCAATTTTTTCAGGATCAATTTCTTCACCACGATTAATAGCAATATAAGGCGGTACAGGCAGCCCGGCTTTTTCATAAAGCTTTTTTGCAGCAATTTTGTTCATTGCAAGAGCGCTGCCAAGCACTCCGGTTCCCTGATATGGAATGCCAAGCAGATCAAGAAGTCCCTGTACCGTCCCGTCTTCTCCGAAAGGCCCGTGAAGTATAATAAGGCCGGCATCAATTTCAGGTGCATCTGCAACCAGACGGTTTATTTCTGTTTTAGGATCGTAACGGATGACCTTGTATTTTTCCTTGTCAAGCGCTTCATAGACCTGGTCACCACTTTTCAGAGAGACCTCTCGTTCAGAAGATGCGCCGCCGGATAGAAGGGCAATGGTTAGCTTTTTCATATCAGATCAAATAGATTTAACGAGTTTCAAATCGGTGTTTCCTGAAGTCTTTAGGATTTGCTGTTTGAATGCATTGTATTCATCAAGTGTAATAAGATTCTTTTCAAGTAAATTAGCAAGTTGGGCGAGTTCTTTTAGACGGACGGAAGCAGTGTCTTCTATTTGCAGATATTGAGTTGATGAATTATTCCCCAGCGCCGGCGCGCCATTGGACCTGTCGCCGACCTTAACAGATGCCAGGCCTCCCAATAAGCTCACCTCGACTGTTCTGCCTTGAAACATAGGAGAATTGAGAGTTTCGCGAAGAGTCATTCCTTGTTTTTTAATGCGCCTGTAAAAGAGGTAAACAGTAGCAATGATAAGGGCTGAACCTCCAAGAAGTATCCATGGCATATAATTGATAATGCCCTGGAAAAAAATTACCAGTAGCCCTACACCTGCAATTAAAAGAACATGGAGTACAACAATAAAGTAGGCTGTCATAACTCCTTTAAAGAGGCTGTTCTCATTTTTTTTCTTTTTCTTAAAAAACATAAGTAATAATAAAAACCTAATGTAAGTGTTCACGGAACATTGAAATTAGAAATTTGGCCTTTATGCTTTTGTACTGTTCTTCCCAATTTCAAGTTTCAAGCCGTGAACGGTTACGACCTAATTTATAAAATTTTAAGGGTTTGGACCTATATGTTCTATTAGGTCTGACACATATCGCTGAGGTATTTCATGTGTTATTGATGTGTTTCGAAGTGAATTTAACTTCATTATCAAGAAGTTTAATTTTTTTATTGAGCGATATTTTTCAGAAGTGTCATCCATTTTGAGTAATAGATCTTCCATGTGATTTATTTCTTTTTTTAATTCTATTTCCGGTGGGATACAATCCGCATTTTTCAATATCTTATAGGCGAGACGGAGTTCTTCCATAATATGACAGTCGTCCTCAAATTTAAGAGGCTTGCCGGAGCCGAGCAGATTATCAAATTCACCTTTTTTCTGAGCTTGCCGGATACGTTCTTCAACAATTTTTTCAAAACCGGTTATCATGGTAGATCGCAGTTCAAATAAATAGAATATATGGTAGTTATACAATTTATGATATATTTTCAAGCAATAAAAAAGACCTCTCTGAATTCTACCAGAGAGGCCCAAGCTGGTGGCGATGCAGGGAGTTGAACCCCGGACACTACGGATATGAGCCGTATGCTCTAACCGACTGAGCTACATCGCCATAATAATCCTAATTCCAAAATTTTGACAATGGCTTCTCTAACAACTCAACTGTTTTAAGTCAAGTCGAAAACAAATTTATAGACTTTCAGATAGTCAAATTACCACCCCCAGAGGAGGTGGCTTGTTTTATTTGTCCTGGAAGGCACCCTGTTTTTAGTGCCTAAAGTGAGCTAAAGTGCCTAAAATGCCTAAAGTTAAGGAATGCGCTTAAGGCGCTGCCAATTTTAAATCTATAAGTGTTTAA
>JAFDFV010000299.1 GCA_019309665.1 Deltaproteobacteria bacterium
CATTATACATAATATTAGAATCAAGAAAAATGTTTATGAATTATCGGGAAACAAAGTCCTGACCGGTCCACAAGACAGGCGGGAAAGACTACTTTCGCTCAGAAGTGGCTTGAAAAGCTGCCTGGGTAAATGGGACAGGAGGAAACCATGTGATGACTGGAAATGCATGAACAACCTCACCGTTGATAAGGTTTTTAATATCATACGAGATAAAATATGAAAGTTGCACTTGTATGTAAAAAATATTCTTTGCAAGAGGGTGGTCTTGAAAGATATACATATTTTTTAAGCCGCGAATTGGTTCGAGCGGGCCACGATGTCCATGTCTTTAATAAAATTCGACATAATTCACAGCATGGAAAGAATTTTTTATCAGGACATATTCAGGGTTTCAGATGGCATTAATCCTGTCCAGATGCAGCAAAAATATCCCCACCCTGTTATTCGCTTTATTAAAAAAATTGGTCCCAGACGGATAGCGCTGAGTTATTTGGAACACAGAATATTTGTGGATAAAGGGTGTAAAATCGTCATGACTAATTCCGAGCTTGTCAAAAGAAATATTATTGAGCATTACAGGGTGGATCCTGAAAACATAGTTGTAATTTACAATGGGGTAGATACATCAAGATTTAATCCCAAGGTAAAAGAGAAGTTCAGAAGTTCTTTAAGGGAAAAGTACGGCATAAAAAAAGAAGAATTAGTCCTTATCTTTGTATCAAATGATTTTAAGCTAAAAAGGCTTGATTTGGTTTTAGAAGCCATGTCTTTTTTGAAAAATAATAAAATCAGGCTTTTTGTCATAGGAGCAGATAACCATAGAACATACCGGAGATGGGCTGATAACCATAGCCTGGGCGAACAGATTTTATTCCTTGGACCCAAAAGTAATATAGAAAAATATTATGCCGGCAGTGATATATTTGTTTTACCTACGCTTTATGATGCCTTTGCAAATGTCTGCCTGGAAGCGATGGCCTGTGGCTTGCCTGTAATTACTACCGATTCCAATGGGGCGGCAGATCTTATTAGTGATAATGAAAATGGTTATATACTTAAAACACAAAAGGCAGATGAATTAGCTGCCGGAATAAAAGCCCTTGAGCCGCTGTCGAACAGGACAAGGATGGGAGATAATGCGGCTGCAAAGGCAGCATGTTTTACAATGGAAAAGCATATATTAGAAGTACTGGAACTCTATGACAGAGTTATAAATAAAGGTCAGGCATGAAGAATTTTTTTTCAAAGATTGAATGCATAAAAAAAGATCATCTGATATTTAATAAAGATTATCTGAAAGTATTGGATGATGTGCATTTTGATTCTTTTGAGTCTGTCTGGAAATACCAGGACGGCGAAACCATAAAAAAAATAAAAGCAAGGTCTGTAATACGTTTTGAAATTCAAACCAATAGCGGCAAAAAATATTTTTATTTAAAACGTCACAATACTGAATTTGTGGGGATAAAAAGAATTCTTGCTTTATTTTCTCCAAAACCGGTTTTGTCTGAAGGCAAAAGAGAATTTGAAAATATATGCGATTTCCGTAAAGGCGGGCTTGGAACGGTTGCACCTGTTATCGCCGGGGAAAGATTTGTAAAGTTTTGCTGGGTACAATCTTTTCTCATAACAGAAGATTTTTCTCCCTTTATTTCTCTTGAGTATATGCTAAGAGACAATCCTGAATTTTTTATGGGGAAAACCGCTATTGGCAGAAAAAGAAATTTGATTAACAGGATCGGTATCTTTGCCGGAAGGATGCATGAAAAAGGTTTCAATCACCGTGATTTTAATGCTACCCATATACTGCTTTATTATAAAGACAAATCCGATGCTCCCGATATAGCTCTTTTTGACCTTCAGAGAGTGGACAGGAGTTCGGTTCTTCAGTTTAGATGGATAATAAAGAGCCTTTCAGAGCTTAACTACACCTTACCTGAAAGCCTCTTTGATGAAGAAGATAGAATTTTCCTTTTATTGTCTTACAAAGGTAAAAAGAAACTTAATTTATGGGGCTGGTTACAATGGCTATGGATAAAGAGAAAAACAGCTCGCATTAAGAGACACACTGAAAAGATGATGGCCGGAAGAAAAGAAAGAAGACAAAGGGGATTGATTGAAAGATAAGCAAATCCTGTTTATATCAAAAGGGGAGAACTCGGCATCCACTCGTTATAGAGCGCTTTCCTATTTTGAATCCCTGAGATCTAAAGGCTGGGAGCCATCGCACATAACGGCTCACGGTATTTTTCCTCGTATTAAACTGCTCGGCATAGCTAACCAGGCAGAAGTTGTAGTTATTCTTCGGAAGACTTTCAGCTCACCTTTTCTGCGTCTGCTAAGGCTGTGCTCGAAAAACCTGGTATTCGACCTTGATGACGCAGTTTTTTGCAGGAGTGACGGAGAACCTTCGAAATCCCGTCAAATGAGCTTTGAGAAAGTAACAAGTATTTGCGAGCAGGTCTGGGCGGGAAATCTTTATCTTGCTGACAGAGCAAGGCAATATAATGAAGCGGTAAAGATTTTGCCTACTTCTCTGGATTACCGCAAGTACCTGCTTGAGGTGGAGAAAAACCCGAAGCATTTTGACCTTGTGTGGATTGGCAGCCGTTCTACACAAAAATATCTTAAGGAAAGCCTCCCTTTACTTGAATCTTTATCAGAGATTATACCCAACCTGCGTTTGAAAATCGTGGCTGATTTTGATCTGCCGACTAAACGGCTGAAAACTGTCGCTGTGCCCTGGAGTGACGAAGTGGAGGCAGAGGCGCTGGCATCAGCTCATGTCGGCATTGCGCCTATGTCCGATAATTCCTGGACAAAAGGCAAATGCGGGCTTAAAGTTTTGCAATATATGGCTGCCGGTTTGCCTGTTATTTCGTCGCCGGCAGGAGTTAATCGTGAAATCGTTCAGCATGGTATATCCGGTTTTTTTGCCGAGAACGCCGGAGACTGGAAAACAGCAATAGAAAGGCTGTTTCGCGATTCTGAACTCAGGCATTCTATGGGTAAGGCCGGACAACAACGCGTTATTGAGTGTTTTTCTGTTGATGCAACTTTCAGAAAAATGTCCAAGGTACTAAATGCCTTGGTGCAGGGTAGGCAATCAGGTTGAATGAAGCAGGTACAAGTATTCCCCGTGTTGCAGTTGTCGTTTCGACCTGGGTCGGCAATCCTTCTGATTGTATTTGCAAAATACGTAAAATATGCTCATAATGAATAATATGATAAAAATCTTACTCTTGGCAGCGCCCGGGTTTTCCGTCGGATCGGATGTGAATGTATCGATAGTCACTGCCTTGTTTAATCACGGCCCAGAAGGTTGGCAGATTGGGTATCCTAGTACTCCGTCCCAAAAGTTCTGACATATTTTCTGGCAATTTAATTTCTTATGCCGTTTTTAGCGTATTTTGCCAAAGATAATCTTCAATGGCCGAGAATAATGAATTCAAT
>JAFDFV010000300.1 GCA_019309665.1 Deltaproteobacteria bacterium
CTGAAAAATGCTTGCCGCAAAGCTCTTTATGTCGTAAGAAAAATGTTTAACAACAACATATTAGAGGACTTGCCAATGGTTGCTTGATCGTGCAACTTTTTTGTGTTGCACCCCACTTATGCGCAAGTTTCAGACGTTCATAAATTTAAACGCCCGCTGCCTCTCGTTAATCTCATATTTGAGTTTTCAAATTTCTGTTTATTAAATTAGTTAAATCTTAATCTAAAATATTTTTACATTGACTTGCTTATAATCCTGTGTTAGAGAATGTTAATCCAACATGGTCTGATTTAAGCCTGTTTAACAGTCAATGATAAGGCTTCCAAATCATGAAAAAAGAATCAAGAAAGTCATGGAGAGAGCTTGCATTTTATAGTAGTATTGGTTTGTCTGTAGCTCTCTCAATTTTTATTGGACTTGCTATAGGTCTCTATATTGACAAGAGATATAACACATCGCCCTGGTTTATGCTTATATTCCTTTGTTTGGGGATTGCGGCTGGTTATAGAAACATAGGGCTTGCAATAAAAAAGAGCAGGAAATTCTGAGCGAAAGATTAAAGCTGTGATTATTGAACAACGTCTCATAAAATTTATCACAATAACAAACTGGATATTGTTGTGTATTGCCAGCATTGTCGGCTTTTTAATTACCACACCGAATTTCGCAAGGGGAATTATATTTGGAGGCCTGATTGTTACAATAAACTTTCATATGCTTTCCCGAACCCTTAAAAAGGCTTTCAGCACCCCGCATTCAGCTTCTCACAATGTTATTTTAGGCAAATATTATGTCCGCTTTATTGTAAGCGGTTTTATTATATTTCTACTTATATCAAATCATTATGTTAATCCTATAGGGCTTTTTATTGGTCTTTCCGTTGTGGTTGCAAGTATAATGCTTGCAACTATATGTGAAATAAAAAAACTATTTTTGAAGGAGGCAATTTAAAGTGGAACATCCATATTTGTTTTTTGTCAAAATTTTCGAGTTTATCGGACTTGGTCACTTTGCTCACTCATATCCACACGTAATTTACTCGTGGGTTATTATGATTTTACTTATAACTTTAGGTGTAATTGCAACAAAGAGTATAAGCATGATTCCTTCAAAGGCACAAAACGTTTTTGAAGTTATTCTCTCCGGTATGGAAGACTTTATGATCAGTGTCACAGGAGAAGAAGGCAGGTGGCTTTTTCCAATAGCGGCAACTATATTTATCTATATTTTTGTATGTAATCTAATAGGACTTGTGCCAGGCTTTTTTCCACCGACCGCCAGTCTGAACACAACTCTTTCATGCGCGCTTCCTGTGGTTATTTTTACTCATGTTATCGGTCTTAAATACCATGGGCCCAAATATATTAAACATTTTCTTGGCCCTGTATGGTGGATGATTCCCATCATTCTTCCGATTGAACTAATAGGTCATGTGGCACGTATTCTCTCACTCACGTTCAGGCTTTTCGGTAATATGATGGGCCATGAACTGGTGCTGGGTATTCTTTTTGGACTTGCCGGCCTTTTCTTTGCTCCCCTGCCGATCATGGCGCTTGGTATATTTGTTTCTTTAGTTCAGGCATTTGTCTTTTTTTTGCTTTCAATAATGTATTTTACCGGCGCAATGGAACATGCGCATTAAAAAATAATAATACGCAATTTATTTGCTATTAAATAATGGGATAATGGAAGAAGCAAAATAAAAAAATCTTAAAAAAGGAGGTAGAGTTTTATGGGTGAACAAGCATTACAATTCTTTATCGCGAGTGTTACTGCTGCTGGTTTCGGTATTGCTGTAGCAGCTTTTGGTTGCGGTATCGCACAGGGTATTGGTCTGAAATCTGCAGTTGAAGGTATTGCAAGAAATCCTGAAGCATCAGGTAAAGTAACAGTTACCCTGCTGATCGGTCTCGCTATGATTGAGTCACTGTGTATTTATGCTCTGGTTATCTCTCTGATTCTTATCTATGCCCATCCTCAGGCAGGTGCAATTGCAGCACTGTTTGGCGCTGGTGGTCATTAATAAAAAAACCAGACTTAGTTAAAAAACAAAACAGGGTATTGTCATGTTAATGACAATACCCTGTTTTATTTTTCCCACCTCAACTATTCAAAAATTATGACCACTCAATTATTTGTAGAATAAGATGTAACTTCTCAATAAACTTAAAAGTCCATAGTTCTTTCTAACTCCATAAATTTTAAAGAAATATCCTATTGGCCGAATCGTCATTCTCGCGAAGGCGGAAATCCAGTGCTTTTTCGGATTTTCTGGATTCCCGTTTTCACGCGAATGACGTTTGGTACCCGAACTTTTTGAGAAGTTACTTATATTGGGGTTTGGCGCAATCTAACACTTTTAATTACATCCGATAAAATCTTTTCTTTCAAAAATATGCAAGTTGATGTAATAACATTACATAAATTAAGATCATCATAAAACCAATAATATGTTGTTTCAATGAAATCAGCCTTTTCAAAAAAATGAAAATACTATTAACAAACGATGATGGAATTTATGCAGAAGGGCTATGGGCTCTGCATAGAAAATTTACAGAACAGCATTCTGTAACGATAGTTGCCCCTGACCGGGAACGGAGCGCTGCGGGTCACGCTATAACTCTGCACAAACCGTTACGGACAGCCAGAATTTCATTCAACAAAGGATGCGGTCATGCTGTAAACGGTACACCTGCCGATTGTATCAAGCTTGGCATACTTGAAATACTTGACTCACGTCCTGATATTGTGATTTCAGGGATCAATCCCGGAGCAAATGTTGGGATTAATGTCAATTACTCTGGAACTGTCGCAGCCGCCAAAGAAGCAGCTCTTTACGGAGTACCTTCAATAGCTGTTTCAATAGGAAGTCATGAAATAGATAATTATAATGACGCTGCTTTATTTGTGGAGATTCTGACAAAAGATCTATTAGAAAAAGGACTGCCTTGGGGAACATTTTTAAACGTAAATATTCCTGACCTTCCTTTAAAAAAGATTGAAGGGGTGCGTATTTGCAAGCATGGCACTGGGCTATACTCAGAATATATAGATAAAAGAGTTGATCCCAGAAATCGTACATATTACTGGCAGGCATGCGACCTGCAAACCTCCATTGATAACTCAGATACAGATGATGCTTTTCTGTGCCGGAATTACATATCAATAACCCCGATTAAATGTGATATGACGGATTATGGCGTACTTGAAGAACTTAAAGGGTGGAAAATAAATAACAAGAACTGTAAGTAGTCGAGTAGTCAACCACTCTACCAATATCAAAATAATCAAGCGGTGGTATTTAATGAAAAAGCAATTCATCAATTCAATTAAGACGGGCGATATTTTCCCTTTCAGACAAAACAGGCATTATAAAGGGTGTTGTGTGGAATAATGTCGACCAGATAACAGCAAAAATATCTGCTGGCGACTTTGCTCATGTCAACGGAACTGCTACAGAATACAGGGGATCTCTTCAACTGGTCATTAAAAATATAGAAGCGTGTTCAGCAGACTCAATTGATCCTTCAGACTTTCTG
>JAFDFV010000041.1 GCA_019309665.1 Deltaproteobacteria bacterium
TGCAGACAATAATCTTTATTGGAAACAGCACATCGTTTACCTACCTGGATTTTATGATTACACCAAGAGGGTATAAGACATGAAGAAGGATGAAAAATTTGTTTTTCGTGAATTAAAAAGAAGATTTACTGAAGCAGTTAATAGAAATCAAGCGGAAGGGATACTTTTTTCCGGGGGGCTGGATTCCGCACTCGTGGCTGCATATTCAACAAATTGCAGGGCCATTTCAATCGGACTTGAGTCATATGGAGAGGATCAATATTTTGCCGACGAGGTGGCAAAATTTCTCAAACTGGATCATTATCACAGGACAGTGAAAACTGAAGAAGCCATTGCTGCGATTCCGGAAGTCATAAAGATACTGAAAAGCTTTGATCCGGCCATTCCAAACGATGTGACAGCTTGCCTGGGACTCAAATGTGCGAAAGATATGGGCATCAACGGCATGATGACAGGCGATGGAAGTGATGAAATTTTTTTAGGCTACAATTTCATGCTGGAGAAAAAAGATTTAAGCAAATACCTGGATCGAATGTATCGTACAATGCGATTCAGTTCCAATAAAATAGGGGAAAACCTGGGGATCAATATAAAACAGCCCTTTCTGGATAAAGAATTTATGGATTTCAGTCAAGGTATTGATGTCGATTTTAAGATCAGAAGAGAAAACGGGAAAATCTGGGGAAAGTGGATACTTCGTAAGGCTTTTGAAGGCGTGTTGCCGCAGGAAATATTATGGCAGAGCAAGAGACCGCTTGAGGTTGGCTCAGGTATGACAAGGCTAAGAAACATTATTGAATCAAGGGTGACAGATGAGGAGTTTGAGGCTGGTAAGAGGAATTTTCCAATAAAATTCCGGAACAAGGAACATTTTTATTATTACCGTATTTACCGGGAGGTGGTTGGTGAAATACCTCTTCCCGAAAAAGATGAAAAACCATGTAAGTGCTGCGGCGCTGGGATGAATCAAAGCGCCTTTCACTGTAAACCTGGAGCGGAGGAAAAGATGCAGCTCTTTCGTATTACAGGGTGATGGGAGATTTTTACGTAACCCATCTCTTAAACATGGTGGCCGAGAACGGCGAGATATCCCGATCCCACGGTATCAGGACTGATGTTTTAAGGTTGCAGGCAGAGGCGATGGGCCTTCCCATCATTCAGCCGAGTAGTTCCTGGGAAACATACGAGGCAAAATTTAAAAAAGCCTTATCCGACTTGAAGTGTGAAGGGGTTGAGGCAGGAATTTTTGGAGACATTGATCTGGATGCGCACAGGGAATGGGTCGAGCGGGTCAGCAAAGAATCAGGGATGCAGGCGGTTTTGCCCCTGTGGGGAGAGAAGAACAGGGAAAACCTCATAGAAGAGTTGATAGAAGCAGGCTTTGAAACTGTTATTGTGGCCACAAAAAAAGATGTATTAGGGCATGAATGGCTGGGGCGCAGGATTGATGATGACTTTGTCCGGGATATTTCTAAAATCAAAGGGGTTGACATCTCCGGCGAAGGTGGGGAATATCATACCTTTGTGGTATCGGGTCCCATATTCGGCAAAAGAATAAATATCTTGAAATCAGAAAAAATCACCCGTGATCAGCACTGCTTTCTCGACATATTAGAATGTGAATTAACGGAAAAATGAAAGAAAAACAAAAAACAAAATATCCCCTTCCCATCCGTGAATGGTCGGAAGATGACCGGCCACGGGAAAAATTGCTCAAGTATGGCGAACAGACATTAAGCAATGCGGAACTTCTCGCAATTTTAATCAGAACAGGGACACCTGGAAGAAGCGCAGTGGATATCGGCAGAGAATTACTCCATAAATTCAAATCCCTTCGTTTAATGAGCGGCGTTGATGCTTCTGAATTTAAGGAAATTTCCGGCCTGAAAAACGCAAAGGTCGCTCAGATCAAAGCAGCCATTGAACTGGGCCGAAGGATGTTAAGCGAAGAAAAAGCACTTGAGGGCTCGATTAAAAAATCATCTGATGTTGCGAATTTCCTGATGCCCCTCATGAGAGACCTGAAAAAAGAGCGGTTTGTGCTGCTGCTTCTCGACAGACGGAATGCGGTATCAGATATGATTGATATCGACTATGGTACAGTTGACCGGGCGAATCCATATATCCGCGATATTATCCAGACCGCCATCAAATATAATGCCCCGGCGATTATTGTGGCCCACAATCACCCATCCGGCTCAGTAATCCCCAGTAACGATGACAAAGCATTCACAAAAAGCCTTATGATGGCGACCAGGGCAACCGGCATCAGCTTTTTCGATCACATCATTATCGGAGACAACCGCTACTTCAGCTTTGCCGATGAAGGATTGATTGAAGAATACGAATTGAAAGCGGTACGTGAATTGTAATAATGGACTCGTCTTTTTTATCTTTAGCTGAACTTTTCTTTAAGCTTTAACAGCGATTCTTGCAATGGCGGCAGCAATAACTTTTTATGTATGGGAGATATATTTTTTTCTTCAGCAAGAAACAGACAGTTAACAATATCGTCAATCATCTTGACATCAAGACCCCCTTCAACACTTATTTCTTTCTTATTATCTATATCATGCGGATGAATCGCATATATTTCATAAAGCTGCGCCCAGGTATCTTTTTTAAAAAATGTTTTTCCGGCAGGTATAAAGTACAGACTTCGATCTTTAATACAGCCAGGTGTTGAAGGTTTGTTCTTTTTTTGAGAAGTGGCTTTTATAAAAAGGTAGGGTTCATTTTTGCAGGGGGTGTTTAATAATACAAGATACTTTTTTCCGGTAAAGCCGTTATGAAAGACCAAGCGGCTGTGATGATAAATGGCTCCACGTGTCTGCAATTAGTCAGCTCCGAACAATTGATATACTTCTGATATTTCTTCCACTCGTTCTTTGGCTTCATCGTATGGTAAACTTACTATTTCGTTATCAATAGAAAGCATATAATCTATTTTTTGGAATTCTCCCTTTTCTTTTAAGGTTTTGTCCCACGGCTCATTTTTTAAATGAGTAGATTCAACCATATCATCGGCTTTCGCATCATGAAATATAAAGGATGTATCTTTTAAAAGTTTCATTTCTCTTTTTGAGAAATATTTATCATCAAATTTCTTTTTTGGCCTGATTTGCTGGAATTTTTCTGCCGGAAGCTCGTTTATAGTGTCTTTCATATCTGGTCTCATATTGCCTGAGAGCTCATCAAATAAAACTTTTGGCACCGGCCCCATCTTCCAGGCAAAATAATCAAGGCCTGTAACAGACATACCTGTCTGTTTAAAATGGCAAAAGTCCAGAAAATAAAGAAGTTTTAACAACTTGGTTTTGCCGCAATATTTTGTATTTTCGGCAAAATATATTATTGCATTTATCAGTTTTTCTCTATGGTGAGTAATAATCATACAAATAATATCAGTCGGCATGAAATAAAAGTCAAGCGCTATCGAACAGAATAATTCAAAAAGCGGTCTCCGGTGGGAAAATTTGTGGTTTGACCCTGGATGGTGCGCATGATATTGAAATTTTATATTTAAAATCGTTAAAAGGACGAACCGCATTTCTGAATGAACGTTACTCAATACAACAGGAAAGAGTCAGTTGATTACCGAGACAAATTAGACAACTACTGAACTCTACGGCTATTGGCGGTGAAAAAATCGCAAAAGAAAATCAATATTTACTTCTTGACGATAGTTGACAGATATTGCAGGACTGATGGAAAGTATCAAGCCTGATGAAGAGTAACGTCAGTGAACAAAGTGATATCATCGGGAAGAACGAAGAATATTGCCAGGCATCGGAAGATCGAATTTAAGGCTGGTTGTAAAATGGCCTCAAGAACGGAGAAACCACATGAATAACAACATACGCTGGGGACTTGATAATCCACATCCTTTTTCGCAGATGAAGACGGAACTGATCTGGGAAGGGAAGTATGATGAGTATGGCAACCGGCGGACGGTAGACATTGCCGGGTGCGTAATGCCACTTCAGAGGATTGAGACTGTGAATGAACCTGCCTTCCGTGCTATGGTGCAGGGTAATTTGTTTGGTTCGGTCAATGCCCATCGCGACGATTTTTACAATCTCATGGTAATAAATGACTCTGTTGATTTACTCCGATTTTGAAAATCAGAACACACCATGTTGCGTTATGCTCAAACATTACACACAATATATTGTGCCAATTTTTCTGAGAAGCTAGTAAATCAACAGAGTCATAAATGAAAAAGAAAAGTAAAAAATATCCTGTTTCCATTCGTAATTGGGCGGAGGAAGATCGCCCGAGGGAGAAATTACTGAAATATGGTGAGCAGGTATTGAGCAATGCGGAGCTTCTGGCAATTCTGATCAGAACGGGAACACCCGGCCGGAGTGCGGTTGATATTGGCAGGGAGCTGCTCCATAAGTTCAAGTCCTTACGTTCAATGAGCGGTGTTGATGCTTCTGA
The DNA here is from genome assembly GCA_019309665.1 of Deltaproteobacteria bacterium. Classification (GTDB taxonomy): domain Bacteria; phylum Desulfobacterota; class Desulfobacteria; order Desulfobacterales; family ETH-SRB1; genus B13-G4. Next base: position 4,444 of record JAFDFV010000041.1, read on the forward strand.
ATTCAAGAAAATACTTGGCCTGAAAGATGCTAAAATTGCTCAAATCAAAGCAGCGATTGAGTTGGGCCGGAGAATGATTAGTGAAGAAAAGGCACTCTCCGGGTCGGTAAAATCTTCTTCAGATGTTGGGGATTTTTTGATGCCGTTGATGAGAGATCTGAAAAAAGAGTGCTTCAAGCTTCTTTTGTTAAATAAACAGAATGCTGTTACTGATGTTATTGATATTGACCAAGGCACTGTTGATAAAGCGAACCCATATATCAGGGATATCCTTCAGTTCGCAATTCAATACCATGCTCCAGCAATGATTATCGCACATAATCATCCTTCGGGTTCTGTAGAGCCCAGTGAACAGGACAAAATCCTAACGCGAGATCTTGTAATCGCATCCAGTGCAATGGAAGTTCGTGTTTTTGATCATATTATTATTGGCGATGATCAATACTTTAGTTTTGCAGACGCGGGCTTGATTGAAGAATTTGAAATGTTATCCATAAGTAGGCTTTGAAATCAGGAGCATAAGTGAATGTCGAAATTATCAGAGAAAGATAGGGAAAGAATAATACAAGTTCTTGAATCGGGGGAGGAATTGCCTATTGACTACAAACATGTTCTCTTCCCGCCAGAAAAGAAAGAATACGAGATAGTTTATGCCGGTAAGGAACGTGAAGAGGATATTTTAGCCGATACAATGGCAGTACCGTTACAGCCTGTGAAAACTTTTGGGAAGAATGGGAACGGGTGGATCAATAAACTCATTTTTGGCGACAATCTTCAGATAATGAAGGCATTGATGGATGATTCCGATGTTCAAGGACAGGTGAAGTTGATTTATATTGATCCGCCGTTTGCTACAAAACAGGAATTTCGGGGGAGTCAGGATCAGAAGGCGTATCAGGATAAAATTGCGGGTGTAAAATTCATCGAATTTTTAAGAAAAAGACTCATTTTAATGAAAGCACTTCTCGCCAGTGACGCTTTTATCTGTGTTCATTTAGACTACAGAAAAGGCCACTACCTAAAGGTATTAATGGACGAGATATTTAAAGAAAACAATTTTAGAAACGAAATTGTTGTAAAAAGGGGAACGAAAAACCTTCAAGGGCAATTTGAGACCATAGATTCCCTATCATCAGGTCATGATGTAATCTTATTTTACAGTAAACAATCCAAGACCAGATTCAGGAAAATAACCAAAAAATTAGGTGCGATTAAGGGTGGAACATGGAACAACCATTGGCGTGGGACAGATAGACCAACAATGCGATATGAACTCTTTGGTATAGAACCCACCAGTGGGCAGTGGCGGTGGGCGAAGGAACGAACATTAGAAGCCATCGAAAATTATCGTAAGTATGAAGAAGACTTTTCTGCTGAAATGGCTATTGATGACTACTACTTAGATATATTACTAAATGAAGGTAAAAAGATTGATTTTGTCAGGCTAAGCAATACGGGTAAGCCTGAACATTTCGTACCGCCTAAAAACTATGTCATACTAAGTGATGTTTGGTTAGATATCTCAGCTTATGAAGGAACAAAAACTTATCCTACACAGAAAAGTGAGTATTTGCTTGATAGATTGATAAGGGGTCTAACGAAAAAAAGTGATTTAATCATAGACGCCTTCGCCGGCTCCGGTACCACCATGTCCGTTGCTGAAAAATTAGGCCGCCGGTGGATCGGTATCGACTGCGGCAAGTTGGCCATTCACATCATCCAAAAGCGACTTCTCAGTCTAAAAAAAGAAATCGGCAACAAAGGAAACTCTTTGGAACCAAAGCCATTTACACTTTATAATGCCGGTCTATATGATTTTAAGCAATTAAAAAAACTTTCGTGGGATGGATGGCGCAAGTATGCGTTGTTATTGTTCAATTGCCGTGATCAGAAACATAAGCTATCCGGAATCCAATTGGACGGTTACAGAGGACGCTCCGATGTTCTGGTGTTCAATCATTTGAAGGACCCTGACCTGGTTTTGGATTACGGTTTTATTGAAGACCTGCGTTCCATGATAGGCTCCAAAGTCAGCAGGGAGTTTTTCATTATTGCCCCTGCAGCAAGGGTCATGTTCCTTGAAGATTACCTTGATAAGGGTTCTACCCGCTATTATATCCTTCGCATTCCATATTCCATTATCAACGAACTGCACAACCGGGATTTTGAAGCAATCAAACAACCCATTGATGAGACTCAGGTCAATGACACCGTTGATGCTGTTGGATTTGATTTTATCCGTCCGCCAAAAGTGGAATGTGTCTATCAAATAAAGAAAGCGGGAGACAAGTCTTCTGATATGGCTTCCATTAAAATCAAAACCTTTAAAAGCGAAGCCATGCTGAAAGGCGCCAGCCAAATTCCCAATCGAGAGTCTTTATCTATGATAATGGTTGATTTTGATTACAAAGGAGATACGTTCAATCTGCAAAAAGTTTTGTATGCCTCGGAGATTGAGAAAAACAACTGGGAAGTCCATTTGCCGGTTGAATCTTTTAAAGACAAAATCATGATCATTTACCTTGATATTTACGGCAATGAATACCGCGAAATCAAAACGGTGAACGATTTTAAGCGGCGTGAAAAGAGGAAAAAAATAAATGCCTGATCAAGTGCGTCTGCTGAATCAGGATCTGGTTTTGCAGGTTAAGAAAAATATAAACCCGGAAATTTTCGACCTCGACAAATATGAGCCTTTCCTGGATGCGCTATGCGGGGACAGGGAATACCAGAAAACGGCGATCCGAAACACACTCCGGTATTTTCTGGGTGGTCAATATCATAATCTGAGAGATCTGGCCGAGGAAAATTTTAATAAAAATATCAAGCTCAAAGACTTATGTGGTTCTTTTCATGAATTTAAACAGCATCTGCAAATGCCGGATAAGCTTTCGTGTTCCATTGACCTGGCCACCGGCACCGGTAAAAGCTGGGTGATTTACGGAGTTGCCCGTATTATGCTGGCAGAAGGCGCTGTGGATAACGCCCTGGTAGTCTGTCCTTCCACCACCATTGAATCGGGGTTGATGGAGAAGTTTAAACGTTTTTCTAGTGATGATACTCTGCGAAGTTTGTTACCCAATAATTCAAAAATAAAAAATCCGCATATTATCAATGCTACTGAAAGTATTACAACAGGTGCGATCTGTGTGGAAAACTGTCATGCCCTTTATGAACACGTCAAATCTTCCATTCGGGATAGCCTGGCCGGGAAAGGAGAACGAACCATTGTCATCAACGATGAGACCCATCATGTTTACAACCAGACAGGGAAGGAGTTCAAGAAATGGAAGGAATTTTTGCTTGATGATGAATTTGGATTCAAATACATAGTTGGGCTTTCGGGCACCTGCTATATCAAGGACGAGTATTTTGTGGATGTCATATGTCGCTATTCCCTTCGCCAGGCTATCGAAGAAGGTTTCGTAAAGACAATCGATTATGTTTCCCAGGATACATCGGTAGGGCAAGACGAAAAGTTTCAAAAGATTTACGACAATCATATCGAGAACAAAAACACGAAATACCGGTTGGTAAAACCGCTGACTATTCTTGTAACCAAAGATATTCGCGCGTGTAACAAGCTCACCGAAGATTTGATAAATTTTGTCTCTGATATAGAAAACATTCCCAAGGAAGATGCTGCCAACAAAGTTCTGCCGGTAACATCTTCACCAAAGCATAAAGAAAATGTCAGAAAATTAAGGGATGTTGACCGTTCCGATTCCCCCGTCGAATGGATAACCTCAGTCAGCATGCTGACCGAAGGGTGGGATGTGAAAAATGTGTTCCAGATAGTTCCCCATGAAGAAAGGGCATTTGACAGCAAACTGTTAATTGCACAAGTCCTTGGTCGCGGTCTGCGTGTACCCGAAGCATATGCTGGTGAACGACCGGTTGTGACTGTATTTAACCACGACCGCTGGTCGGGCAGAATCAAACATCTGGTTGATGAAGTCCTCGAAATCGAAAAACGCATTTATTCCTATCCGATCGAAAAAGAACCGGATTACAATTTTACCCTTCACAATATAGATTATGACCGTCTTCCTAAAACCGAAGAATATAAACAGGAAAAGGAATATGAATTTAAAAAAGGCTTTATCGCTTTAATCAGCCAAGCGCCGGCGCTTGAAAAATCAACGGAATATGTTCGAGCCGTTACCGGAGATGAACGAACCAAAAAAACGAAAATACAGTACAAAATGTTTCCCATTGAGGATATCATTGAACAACTGCACAACAAATTTCAGGCCATTGATTTGGAAAACGAAGACACGGATAATCCGACAAATTATGCGGATAAATATTCTAAAGAAATTTTGCTCAAACTTATCAGAGAATCCTTGAAAAGAATAAATGAAAAAGATGATGTGGTAAGCGATCAGAACAGACAAAAAATATTGCAAGCCTTTGGTGTAATTCAACGTTCTGGAGCAAAGGTTGTCCGTTACAAAATGACTCCGCAAGCCATAAAGGATATCATGACTAAGGACAGAAATAAGAATAGTGTGGGTCTTTCTTCTATTCGACGTGGTGAAACAACGGTTTTTTGGGATGACAACACAAAAAAACACAGCGATGAAGAGGTAATGTCCATTTTGAAAGAAATTGAAGAGGAAGAAGAATTATTTCCTCAATCTGCAATACAGAGAATTAATAACAAATTCAATTTGAAGACTCCACTGAATGTTATTTTTGCCGATCATAAACCGGAACGATTGTTCGTAAGAGAATTAATCAAAAATGAAAACAGCAAAGTTCTTGATGCCTGGATTAAATCGACAGATCAGGATTTCTACCCTATTGAATATGCGTGGAAAAAGGGAGAACATCCAAAACGTAGCGGATTTAACCCTGATTTTTTTATAAAAATCAACAAGATAATACTGGTTGTCGAAATAAAAGGCGATGAAGAAATCGCACAACCGTCCGATGAGAACAAGGCAAAATATAAGGCAGGCAAAAATCATTTTAAAACACTCAACGAATTCCAATCTGATTCGGTCTATTATTTTAATTTTCTTTCTCCCCGGGATTATGAACTGTATTTTGACCGGATTAGGAAAAAAGAATTCAATTTCACATCAAACCTTGATGCTGTTCTTGAGCAGAATAGTTTATAAAAGCCAGTTTGCCGATGTATCACAAACCGATCTGTTTTCGGCAATAGATTCTATATATACTTTTCGGGATGAATATATTGGCCACCAGGACAGGGAATTAAGTGATACTGAACTTGCCGGGCGGTCTCTTAAAGAATGGGCAAGCGGATTATATAAGATATGGAATTTGCGCTGAATGGATTGATTTTTTTAAAAAATTATAGGGGATTTCCGGTTTCGTTTATTCGGGAAAGGAGGTTTTATGAGCGCTCTTTCCCAGGTAGAAAAAATATCCCAAGAATATGCTGCATCTGCTGAAGAATTTATTCGTTCGGGCGCAATCATGAATCTTAGGGAAAAACAACGATTGCTTTAGATAGAACGTTTTGAAATTCTGGTCAGATATCAGGCTTCAAATGTAGAAGAATTAAATCAGAAGATTGCAGAAGGCGATGCGCCAGAACATCCTGCATGGGAAGATTTAATTGAAGTTAAAAATATTGAGCAGGAAATTAACGAGATAGAAAATGATATCAAAGCATTATAAGTAAAAAAGGAAACAGCATTATGGAACAAGATGTCACTGTCAAAATACCACGCACATGGATAAAGGGGTTGCCTGAAGAAGAGCTAACTTTCAAACAAATCATTCGTCTGGGCATTTACCAGTACAAGGTAGAGCGTGCAATTCAGTTGTATCGGGATGGTGTGGGCTCTCTGGGTTATGTTGCGGAACAAATGGGGCTTAACAAACAGGATCTGATCAGGGAAGCGCGTCATCATAATATCGATCCAGAATATTCCGAACAGACGGTCAAAGAGGAACTTTCTAAATGGCATTAAATGTTGTTTCAAACGCCGGTCCTCTTATGGTTTTTTCAAAGCTGAATGTACTTCACTTGTTAAAAGAACTCTATGGTCGAGTTGAGTTCCCGTTTTCAGTTTACAGCGAGACTGTCAGAGCTGGAATCAGTCGTGGTTTTGCGGACGCTCAAATACTGAATTCATTTCTTTTACAAAACAACTGGAAACCGGCAAGAGAAATTGAAATGCCTATGGATTTGAAAGCAGCAAATCTTGACCGAGGCGAAAAAGAATCGATCGCCCTGGCATTATCAAAAAATGCTTTGCTTCTCATGGATGAAGAGCGCGGTCGGAATTATGCCAGGCAGAAGAATCTACAGGTACGGGGATCATTGGGTGTTTTGATTGAAGCTTATGCAAAGAAATTGATCAGCGAAGATCAACTGCGTCTCTATTTTCAGCAAATCAGCGAAAGAAAAGATATCTGGATCAATCCTGATCTTTGTGTACGTTTACTTGAAGAAATATTTGGCTCCGATCCAGGTTAACGATTTTTGTCATATCAAACGATCCTTATATAGAAAATATCCAGGGAGGTGTTTTAATGCTTAATCTAAAAGAACAGACCATAAAAGAACTGGATGAATTAAAGCCCGAGGCATTGGCAAAAGTATATGACCTGATAACCAAGCTAAAGCGGACGAATCAGGCCCCAAAAAGCAAACCGGCTGCCGCCGATTATATAAAGGTGAGGGAGGCGTTAAAACAATGCAAAGGGTCTCTATCTGAAGATATAATACTGGAAAGAGAAGACAGAATATGAATCTATTCTTTGATACTTCAGCGCTGGTAAAGTTTTTCCATGAAGAAGAAGGGACAGATATTATTACGGATTTGATCCTTGAGCAGAATAATGAAATATGGATTTCAGAGCTGGGACGGCTGGAATTCATAAGCGCCGTTTTTAGAAGATTTCGTAACAAAGAGCTGGATGAAGGGCAATTGAACACGGCAATCGATTCTTTTGAGAATCAAATTAGCGGGTTCAATGTCGAACCTTTAAGGCATGCTGTTCTTGAGCTATCTGAACTTTTTATTAAAAAGCATGGAAGAACTTACGGTCTCAAGGCTCTGGATGCATTACATCTCGGCGCATTTAGTCTCATATCTGAAAAGGATTGGTCTTTGGTGGTGGCTGATGACAACCTTTGCAAGGTTGCGGAAGTCATTGGTTTTACCACTATAAATCCCTTGAAGGAAAGCGCAAAATGAACGGGGCGAACGTCTGATTTGAACCGCAAATCTCAATCGTCATGTGCAATATTGTTCGGAAAAATTGGTTTAGGCTGGACGTCGTAAATGCAAATCAAAAAAGATACAAAAGTAAAATTCC
>JAFDFV010000301.1 GCA_019309665.1 Deltaproteobacteria bacterium
TTACAAATTAGACTGTGGATTCAGGAGGTAAATATGTCAGGTCATAGCAAGTGGTCTTCCATTAAACATAAAAAAGGTGCAACCGATGCCAAGCGTGGCAAAATTTTCACGAAACTCATAAAGGAAATTACTGTAGCAGCTCGTATGGGAGGAGGAGGAGACCCTGCATCAAACCCAAGGCTGAGAACGGCAATCCTGGCTGCAAAAAGTGAAAATATGCCCAAAGACAATATTGAAAGAGCTATAAAAAAGGGGACAGGAGAACTCGAAGGTGTAAATTACGAAGATATTATTTACGAAGGGTACGGCCCGGGTGGCACAGCTATTTTAATTGAATCACTTACCGACAACAAAAACAGGGCTGTTGCCGATATTCGCTACATTCTAAGCAAATCCGGAGGGAATTTAGGTGAAAACGGCTGTGTTTCGTGGATGTTTGACAAAAAAGGATATATTGTTGTCGAAAACAGCGAGGTCGATGAAGAAGCTTTGATGGAAATCGCCATAGATGCCGGCGCTGAAGATGTGAAAGAGGATGAAAGTAATTTTGAAATTATCACCGAGCTTCAGGATTTTGAATCAGTTAAAACAGCAATAGACAAAAAATCAATACCTTGCATTGTAGCTGAAATAACTATGCTTCCAAAGTCAACAGTAAATTTGGAAGGCAAAGAGGCGGAACAAATGGTAAGATTGATGGAAAATCTTGAGGACTGCGATGATGTGCAAAAAGTATATACTAATGCAGATATACCGGAAGAAATTTTGAATAATATAGAATAAAAACAATCGTAACAGTTCAGCCACAAAGACACAAAGAGGGGGTATGATTTTTAAACCTTATCCACGATACAGAATACATCCAATGACCAGTGGCGTTGTGTAAAAAACGGCATCAAGAGAATTATATTATAATCTTGGTGTCTTAGTCTCTTTGTGGCTGAACTGTTATAAACGATTTAAATTCCCTTGGATAAAGAAAGATCTATCATCCTCTGGACGGCTTTTAACGCCGGCCGCTGTATATCTTCCGGCACCTTAACCTCGCCTTCCATGAATTCAAGGCTTCTGACAATATCTTCAAGAGTGATTTTTTTCATATCACTGCATTCCATGTTTAAAGATGCAGGATAAAAAAATTTGTCGGGATTTGCCTTTTTCAAAGGATAAAGCAATCCTATTTCAGTCCCTACGATAAAAGATCTGCTTTTCGATTCCATGGCGTATCTGATCATGCCGGAAGTACTTAAAGCAGCATCCGCCATATCAATAATATCCGGCGGGCATTCCGGATGAGCCATGAAAACGGCATCCGGATACTTTTGTTTTGCCGCATTAACATCTTCAACAGTAAGGCTGTCATGAATCGGACAGTATCCATCCCAGAAATGTATCTTCTTTTTTGAATGCAAAGCTGCATACATGGCAAGGTTTCTATCAGGAACCATCATTAGTTCATCAGCATCAAGGCTGTTTACTACTGCAATAGCATTCGCCGATGTGCAGCAAATAGTCGAAATCGCCTTGACCGATGCAGATGAATTAACATAAGTTACAACCGGCATTGGAGGAAGCTCTGCAAGCTTAGCCTCAAGTTCTTCCGGAGTCACCATATCCGCCATAGGACACCCGGCATCTTTGCGCGGATGCAGTACTGTCTTATGCGGCGACAGGATTGAAGCTGTCTCTGCCATAAAAGTTACACCGCAAAACAGAATAACCTCGGCATCGGTCTGGGAAGCCTTGATACTCAATTCAAGTGAATCACCGCAAAGATCAGCAAGATCCTGTATCTCCGGTGGCTGGTAATTATGTGCAAGCATAATTGCTTTTCTTTTTTTCAGCAGGTTTTTTATCTTATCTCTCATTTTTATATCCATATTTACTCACGTAACAGTTCACGGTTGTCGGTTTACAGTTAACAGTTTTATGTTTTGAACAGCCGTAAACCGTGAACCGTGAACCGTAAACCATTACTTATTCATCAAGTTTCAGGACCTCTGTACCATAAGGTATATCAAAAATAAATATCGAATCGTCAGGATCCTCTAATAGTTTAATATCAATCAGCTTTATTCGAGTCTCATCGCCGTATGAATTATATGTAACAATCTCTTCAAGATAAAATGTCTTCTTTGAAATTGACAAGTTTATGTATGACAAATCGTTTGTTTTCTTTATCGACAACAGCTTAAGTATATAATAATCATTGCTGTCAGTATTTTCCAGGGTAATATTAAATTTTTGTCTGATAAGCCTAATGTCTGAAAGGAAACTGGCACCCTTGCCATCTCCAAAAAATGATGGGAATTTCCCAATCATAACCTGGTTATCATCCGGTCTGTAAACCCATAGATCCTTGCCATCTGTAACTATAATCTGTATGTCAGGCTCTTCATACTCCCATCTCATCTTACCCGGACGTTTGACCGTTATTTTGCCCGTCGCAGAATCCGTTATATCCATTGCCTTTAATGTCGATTTCTGAACAAAACGGGCAGAAAATCCGGCAACAGCATACTTTTTCTCAAATTTGTCCATAATTTTATCAAGCAAAATATTCGATTCCTGCGATTTTGAATCTTGACGCATGGATAAATCTTTGCACAACACATGTTGTGCATTAAAAAAAATAACTACCCATAAAATACATATAACTAATTTAAATCTCATACTACAGACCTCGTTAAGTAGTTAAATGATAAGTGTTCACGGAACGTAGAAATTGGAAATTTGGCCTTCATGCTTTTGTACTGTTCTTCCCAAATTTCTATTTTCTAATTTCAAGATTCAAGCCGAGCCGTGAACAGCTACCTTAATACTTTAATCAAAAATTTACAAACTCATTTTACAGAAATTTGAAAACTCAAAAGTAACTTGTTAACAATTAGAGGTGGCGGGCATTTAAATTTAAAACGGCTGACTGTTTGAGCGTATTAGTGAGCATTAAGAAAAAAGAGGAGGCACTTTTGTATATTTTTGCTAAAAGGATAAACTCAAGCCATAACGTTCTATTTTTCTTTTTTCTTTAGGCTCACTTATGCGCGAGTTTCAGACGTTCTTAAATTTAATTGCCCGCTGCCTCTGATTAATCTCATATTTGAGTTTTCAAATTTCTGTTTTAGAAATAATTGCGGATGTGATCTTATTATGGTATTGTTTAAATTTAATAAGTTTGGGGCGAACTTTTTTGACCAGGATTAACAGGAGATTGTCAAATGCTGAAAATGCCGAGCTATAAAAAACCGGAAAAAATAACTTTTGAGCTCGAAAAGATGGAGGTAAAGCATCTTGAAAATGAAAAGCTTTACAGCAACATCCTTGAATCCATAAGCGACGGCATAATGGTTCTGGATTCTAGCTTCCTCTTTACACACTGGAATAGGGCAATGGAAAAAATATCCCAAATTCCACGAGAGAAAGTTGTTGGCAGTGGAAAAAGCGCATGGGAAATTTTTCCTGACCTGGCAAAAGACGGTATGGATGAAATTATGTGGAAGGCAATGCAAGGTGAAGTCACCAAGCAAAAATATACTCCACTGCGTTTCACTAAAAAAAAAAGCGGTTTTATTTCAGAAATGTTTTTTCCGCTCAGAAATACTAAATCGGAAATTCGCGGTATAGTCGGAGTAATTCGTGATATCACCGACAGTAAACAGGCAGAAGAGACTATACGTCTTAATGAATCTCGTCTCAACGTGCTGTTGAAACTTAACCAAATGACTGAAGCATCCTTACAGGAAATAAAGGACTTTGCTCTCGAAGCTGCCGTTAATCTCACTAAGAGCAAAATCGGCTATCTTGCATTTATGAACGATGACGAGAGTATTCTTAGTATGCACTCCTGGTCGAGGAATACAGTAAAACAATGCGCCATTAGCAATAAACCACTAACCTACCCTATGGAAACAATGGGTCTGTGGGGTGAAACTGTTAGACAGCGAAAGGCTATTATTACCAATAATTATTCCGTTCCCAACCCTTTTAAGAAAGGCCTTCCAAAGGGTCATATAAAAATAATTCGTCACATGAACGTCCCACTCTTTGAAGGCAATCGCATTATTATCGTTGCAGGCCTGGGAAATAAAGAAAATGATTACGATGAATTAGACGTCCGCCAGCTTACATTGTTAATGCAGGATATGTGGAGCCTTATACAGCACAAGCAAGCGGAAAAAGAAAAAAAGAAAATAGAAGTTCAACTTTTACAGGCACAAAAGACCAAAACAATAGGCACGCTTGTTGGAGGTATTGCCCATAATTTTAATAACCTGCTTATGGGAATACAAGGTTATACATCCTTGATGCTTTTTGAGACTGATTCTGCCGATCCAAATTATGCGAGACTTAAAAACATAGAAAAAATGGTTAAAAGCAGGCTTTACCTTACCAGGCAGCTTCTTGCATATGCCAAGAAAGGCCAGGGTGAAGTCAAGCTGCTTAACTTAAATCAATTGGTTGAAGAGACCTCAAAAACCTTTGGCAGAACTAGAAAGGAGTTCACAATACGCCGTGAACTTGCCGACAACCTATATACAATAGAGGCAGACCAGGGACAGATTGAGCAGGTTCTATTGAATCTTTATGTTAATGCTGCCGACGCTATGCCTGAAGGTGGTGAGTTTACCTTAAAAACCATTAATTCTTCCCACAAAAATATAAAAGGAAAGCATTTTGTTCCAAAACCGGATAACTATGTCATGTTATCGGTTACAGATACAGGTGTAGGTATTGACAAACCCACAATAAAACGAATCTTTGAACCGTTCTTTACAACAAAGGACATGGGCCAGGGAACAGGTCTCGGGCTGGCTTCAGTATATGGAACCATAAAGGCTCATAACGGATATATTAATGTCGATTCCAAGAAGGGTATTGGAACAACATTCAAAATTTATCTGCCTGCTTCTGAAATAAAGCTCCGGAAAGCAGTTAAGATCCCCGAAGAACTGATTAAAGGAACAGGAACGGTGCTTATGGTTGATGATGAAGAGGTCATTATAGAGGTTGGCAGAGAACTGCTGGGGGCCATTGGTTACAAGGTATTAACGGCGATAGATGGAAAAGAGGCTATTGAAATTTACAAAAAAAATATGGATAAGATAGACATTGTCCTTCTGGATATGATTATGCCCGATATGGGTGGCGGGAAAGTCTTCGACATAATAAAAAAGATCAATCCCGACGCAAAGGTACTTCTTATAAGTGGATACAGTTTAGACAATCAGGCAGCGGAGATCTTAAACCGCGGCTGTGATGGTTTTATGCAGAAACCCTTTAATTTAAATGAGTTATCTGGAAAAATAAGAAAAATCATACAATAAAATAGTGAAAGAAAAATCGGCATCCTTCATTCACCGGCTTACACTTTTTTCGAAAAAGCGTGTATTATCGAATTGAATGCCGATGTCGAAACTGGAAACTGGAAATTTGAAATTAGGTAACGCATCTACATCTTTGTATTTTTACTAATTTCTATTTTCTTTCCAATTTCACTGCCAAAATACAAAATCAACAAAATGTAAACTACTTTTGACTTGTCGTGAAGGATACCGAAAAATCATGCCTATTTACGAATTTTACTGCAGCAAATGCAATACAATTTATAATTTCTTTTCCAGAACCGTAAACACAACAAAAATGCCCGACTGCCCTAAATGCAAAAAATATAAACTTACCCGGCAGATGTCTGCCTTTGCAGTTACAGGAAAGGCAACAGAAGACAGCAACGACATGGACGATCTTCCCTTTGATGAAAGCAAATTAGAAAGCGCTATTCAAATGCTGGGCAAAGAGGCAGACAAGATAAATGAAGATGATCCGCGGCAGGCCGCAAACCTTATGCGCAAACTTACAAATATGACAGGGATTGAACTCGGCCGGGGCATGGAAGAAGCATTAAGCCGCATGGAAAAAGGAGAAGATCCCGAAAAAATTGAGGCTGAAATGGGAGATACTCTTGAAAGCGAAGAACCGTTTTTACTGCCGGATAAAAATGGAAAACCAGCAAAAGCCAAATACATCAGGCCATTAAGAGACGAAACACTTTATGATCTCTGATATAGACTTTCAGATAGTCAAATTACCACCCCCAAAGGAGGTGGCTTGTTTTATTTGTCCTGGAAGGTACCCTGTTTTTAGTGCCTAAAGTGAGCTAAAGTGCCTAAAATGCCTAAAGTTAAGGAATGCGCTTAAGGCGCTGCCAATTT
>JAFDFV010000302.1 GCA_019309665.1 Deltaproteobacteria bacterium
AATGCGGGATTTTTTATTTTCAGTTTTTGTAATATTATAAATTCAGGGTAAAAACATTATGGAAAAGACTTCTGAAAAAGTTAGAAACATAGGCATAAGCGCACACATTGATTCAGGTAAGACCACACTTACCGAAAGGATTCTCTTTTACACCAAACGCATACATGCAATACATGACGTGAAAGGGAAAGATGGTATTGGCGCAACAATGGATTCCATGGAGCTTGAAAAGGAGCGCGGTATAACTATAGCTTCAGCGGCAACATATTGTGAATGGCAGGACCATGAGATCAATATCATTGATACCCCGGGGCATGTTGATTTTACAATAGAGGTAGAAAGAGCTTTAAAAGTCCTTGACGGTGCAATACTTGTTCTGTGCTCTGTGGGCGGTGTTCAGTCACAGTCCATTACTGTTGATCATCAGATGAAGCGGTATAAAGTGCCTTGTCTGGCCTTTATCAATAAATGTGACAGGAGCGGAGCCAACCCTTCCCGTGTAATCGAACAGCTCAAGAACAAGCTTGGGCACAATGCGGTTGCCATGCAGATTCCAGTAGGGCTTGAAGCGGATTTTGAAGGTGTGGTTGACCTGGTTTCTATGAAGGTTGTTTATTTTGATGGTATAAATGGAGAAAATATTCGTGTTGAAGATATTCCCGAAAGCCTTTTGCCGGAAGCCGTTGGAAAGCGTGAAGAACTGATTGATGTTGCTTCCATGTTTTCAGACGAGCTCATGGAGGCTGCTCTTGAAGATAAAGTTACGGATGAACTCCTTATTTCTGCTGTGCGAACAGGTACAATTGCCCGCGAAATAACTCCCGTTTTTATAGGATCAGCCTATAAAAACAAGGGTGTTCAGCCGATTCTTGATGCACTAACAAGTCTTTTGCCCTGTCCATCAGAGATAGAAAATCATGCCCTTGATCTGAGTAATAATGAGGCTGAAGTAATTCTTTCCAATGATCCACAAAAACCGTTAGTTGCTTATGCTTTTAAGATAGAAGAAGGACAGTACGGGCAGCTTACCTATGTGCGTGTTTATCAGGGAACGCTTGCAAAGGGAGATACAATTTTTAATATCAGGACCGGAAAAAAGGTAAAAGTCGGCAGAGTTGCTCGCATGCATGCAAACCAGATGGAGGATATTGGAAAAATTTCGGCAGGATATATAGGGGCTCTTTTTGGTATTGATTGTGCTTCAGGCGATACTTTTGTGTCTAAAGGCATTAATCTTACCATGACATCCATGTTTATACCTGAACCGGTTATTTCACTCGCCATTATTCCTAAAGATAGCTCGGCTGAAGTCAATATGTCAAAAGCTCTGAACCGTTTTTCAAAGGAAGATCCAACATTTAAAACTTTTGTAAGCGAGGAGACAGGCGATACAATTATTTCAGGAATGGGAGAACTGCACCTTGAAGTATATGTAGAAAGGATGCGTCGTGAGTACAACGCAGAAGTTACAATCGGTACTCCTACCGTATCTTATAGAGAAACTATTACGAGACTGGCTGAATTCAACTATACACATAAAAAACAGACAGGTGGCGCAGGGCAGTTTGGCCGTATAGCTGGTTATATGGAGCCGGTTATTGAAGAAGAATTTGTATTTGAAAACAAAATTACTGGTGGAGCAATTCCAACACAGTTTATTCCTGCATGTGAAAAGGGATTCAGAAAATGTCTTGGAAAAGGGCCTAAAATGGAATTTCCAGTTACCGGTTTAAAAATTGTTATCAATGACGGACAATCTCATTCTGTTGATTCGTCAGAGATGGCATTCCAGGCGGCTGCCCGTGGAGCGTTTCTGGAAGGTTATGCAAAGGCCAAACCGGTTATTCATGAGCCTATAATGAAAGTCGTGGTTGAGACACCTACTGAATATCAGGGCGCTGTTATGGGTTCTCTTAACCAGAGGCGGGGAATAATTCTTGCTTCTCAGGATGAAGGTTACATATGTGTTATCGAAGCTCAGATTCCTCTTGCTGAGATGTTTGGTTATTCCACTGTATTAAGATCATTAACTCAAGGTAAGGCTCAGTTTACCATGGAATTTTACATATATAAACAGGTTCCCAATTCGGTTGCCGAAGAGCTGGCAAAGAAGGCGGCAGATGGAAAAAAGAAGAAGAATGTTGCATAGTAACAGTTCACGGTTTTTTCAGAAAACAACTGAAGCTCACATGAAATATAAACTTTCATTTATCTTAAAGAAAGGATTTTTAATATGTTAAAAAAGAAACTAATCTTCCGTAATCCTCTGAGGCTTATGGGGCATGAAGCAGAGGATATTCTTCATTCTGGAGGGTTTGGCGCTGTACTGGCGCGGGCTGGTTTAGGTAAAACAGCAATTCTTGTGCAGTTAGCGCTAGATAGTCTTCTGAGAAGCAAAAATGTTCTTCATATAAGTTTGGATGATTCAGTAAAAAAAGTGTGCCTGTGGTATGAAGAGGTGTTCCGAAATATTGCAGATCAATATAATATTAGTCAGATAGAGCAGTTATGGGAGACCATAGTGTCTCACCGGCTTATAATGACATTTAAGGTAGATGGTTTTAGCGTACCAAAACTTGAGGAAAGGCTAACCGATCTGATAGAGCAGAAAATTTTTTTACCGCAGGTAATTCTTATTGATGGCCTTCCATTTGATAAAGACATAAAAAAATCTTTAACAGAATTAAAAAAACTTGCTGAAAACAGTTCTATGCATGTCTGGTTTACAGTAAGGACGCACCGCCATGATGAACCTGGTCCGGATGGTATGCCGGCTTCTCTTTTGCACCTGGCTGATCTTTTTGATATTATTATTCAGCTTCAACCCGAAGGAAAAGAAATTCATGTTAAAGCGCTAAAAGGAGGACTTGAAGCTTGTAATTATCCTGAATTGCTTCTTGACCCTTCTACTATGTTAGTAAAAGGATAGCTTTGTCAAATCCAGGTTATCATCACTGTTCCAATTACTATTAAAATTATTCCAAACAGCCTGTAAGTTTGGTCCGAGGCTGTATTTAAATACCAGTTCCTGATATTATCAAAAGATTTTTTTGGGTTAAAAATAACAAAACCCCCCTTGCAGATAGCAATAATTCCAAGAAATAGTATAAACCAGAAGCCTTGCGCCTGAAATGCGGAAATAATGAGCAGAAGACCTATTGTAATTGCTGAAGCTGCAATAATTTTTTCATAACTTTTAGTCAGCACATTTTTAAGCAGATCTCTGTATTGTATAGTATAAAGAATCAAACATGAACCTGACGCAATACAACTAAAACTGATAAGATAGAGAAACCATTTCATTGCCGATGCACTCCTTTCACGGTT
>JAFDFV010000303.1 GCA_019309665.1 Deltaproteobacteria bacterium
CAGCGCACATGGCGATAGAAATGAAATGCTTCGTTTTCTTAAGGAATCAAATTTACGAATTAAAAGAATAGCCGTGGTCCATGGAGAGGAAGATCAGTCTATTTCATTTGCACAACACCTGGGAAATAATGGTTTTTCTGTAATCACTCCAAAGGTTGGTGAAACTATTCACATAAAATAAGGGTAACAGTTCACAGTTTACAGTTTACAGTTAAGGGTTGATCAAAACGTAAAACTGTTAACTGTAAACCGACAACAGTGAACTGTTACTATCAAACATGCTTCAATCATTACAAAATTCATTAAAAAACTGGAAACCGTGAACCGTAAACCGTAAACAGTACAACAGAGTTACTAACCATGTATAAAGAAAATAACAATTTAGAGGAACAAATTATTCAGCAAACTGAAATATCAGGTGCAGATACAATAAACTCTCTTGGTCTGTGTCTCGGAGCTTCCACTGTGTCAAGCCGCGAATAGTCAAATTTTCACTTCACACCCACGAAGGAGATCCAAAGCAAACTCTGCTTGCCGCACTAAAAAACTTCGACTTAAAATCATTTGACAGGATCGCTGCAACAGGGAGAAGGTTCTGCAAATTTGTAAACCTTTCATCCATACCCGAACCCGAAGCTGTTGAATTAGCATATAAGTTTGTCAAACCCGATGACATCTCATGCCCGGCAATTGTCTCCGCGGGCGGAGAGACATTTATGGTATATGTTTTAAACAGACTGGGACAAATATCAAATGTGGTGACAGGCAATAAGTGTGCATCAGGAACCGGTGAATTTCTCCTTCAACAGCTTCGCAGAATGAATGTATCGATAGAAGAGGCGGCCCAGTGGGCTGCTTCAGAAAATCCATATCATGTATCAGGCAGATGTTCTGTCTTCTGCAAGTCAGACTGCACTCATGCAACGAATAAAGGTATTCCGAAATCCAAGGTAACTGCCGGCCTCTGTAAAATGATGTCGAATAAAATCCTGGAGCTTCTGAAAAAGATTGAAAGACAAAATATCATGATCACAGGCGGAACAGCGCGGAACAGGATGATGATTGAATATCTGAGTAAGGAGCTTCCAAATCTTATAGTTCCGAAGGAAGCGCCATATTTTGAAGCCATGGGGGCTGCACTATGGGCGCTTAACAATGAAACCGCCCCTTTTGCCGGAATAGCAAATCTTTTTAAGGAAGAAATTACATCATTTAATACACTTTCTCCACTCCTCAATTTCAAGGACATGGTAGAATTCAAAACAATTGATATGGGAAATATAAAACCGGGTGATACTTGCATACTGGGCCTGGACGTGGGTTCTACCACCACCAAGGCTGCTCTTCTGCGAAAAGAAGACAACTCAATGCTTGCATCTGTATATCTGCGTACAAATGGCGACCCTGTAAGCGCTTCCCGCAATTGTTATCGAAATATTTTAGACCAGATAAAAGAAAGGGTTGATCCTGATGGAATATCAATTGTAGGGCTGGGTGTCTGCGGTTCCGGCCGTCAAATAGCGGGTCTTCATGCCTTAACTGAAGGTGTAATCAATGAAATAATCGCACATGCAACTGCTGCCGTTTACTTTGATAGCAAGGTAGATACCATATTTGAAATCGGAGGACAGGATGCCAAATACACTTATATAACAAACTCTGTGCCCTCTGATTATGCAATGAACGAAGCATGTTCGGCCGGAACAGGGTCTTTTCTTGAAGAATCTGCATATGAAACCCTGGGCGTAAAAATGGAAGATATTGCAGATATCGCACTTAAAGGAAAAAATCCGCCGAATTTTAATGATCAGTGCGCTGCATTTATTGCCTCTGATATAAAAAATGCCATTCACGAAGGAGTAAAGCACGAAGATATTGTCGCCGGGCTGGTTTATTCCATCTGCATGAATTATTCAAACAGAGTAAAAGGCAATAAACAGGTTGGGGAAAAAGTCTTTATGCAGGGAGGAGTCTGCTACAACAAAGCAATTCCGTTTGCCATGGCCGCACTCGTAGGCAAGCCAATAATCGTTCCGCCGGAACCTGGCCTTATGGGATCTTTTGGCGTTGCCCTTGAGGTTAAAAAAAGAATTGAAACAGGATTAATGGCAGAGAAGGACTTTAACCTTAGGACACTTGCAGATAGAGAGGTAACGTACGGAAAATCTTTCATTTGCCGAGGCGGCAAAGAAAAATGCGATCGGCGCTGCGAAATAGCAATGATCGGGCTTGAAGGCAAAAAATATCCATTTGGAGGAGCATGCAACAGGTATTACAACTTACGGCAAAAAATAAAATACAATGTAGAAAAGCTGGATCTGGTGCGGATCAGGCAGAAACTGATATTTGAAAAGTACGGCGCAAAACTGCCTGAGGAAAGCGGAAAAAACCGCAGGGGAAGAATCGGAATAAACAGAAGTTTTATGGTCAACAGCTTTTATCCTCTTTACTCCACTTTTTTTACCGAACTGGGCTTCGAGCCTGTAATGCCGAATTCAACTTCAAAGCAAGGAATGGATCAGAAAAACACAGCGTTCTGCTTCCCCGCTGAACTGTCTCATGGCTTTTTTTACTCCCTGATTACTATGGAAAATCCTCCTGATTTCATATTCCTGCCTCATTTCAAAGCGGTTCATGTTCCAAATGGTCATTCAAGCTCGCAGGTCTGTCCATTTGTTCAGGGTGAAACATATTATCTTCAGGTAACATTTAGTAAAAAACTCGAAGAGCTTAAAAGAAAAGGGACAAAACTGCTTTCTCCCCTTATAAATTTAACAAAAGGTCTAGAAAACGCCGGACCCCCCCTAATTGAAACCGCGAGAAAGATGGGAATCAGCCGGAAGGAGGCTGACAAGGCTTTCAAGAAGGCCCTGCGACAACAGATTGAATGCATGAATGAAATGAAGGATATTGGCAAAAAGGTGCTTAAAGAACTTGAATCTGAACCGGAAAAGACGGGGATTGTTATATTTGCCAGACCATACAATGGCTTTGTTAAAGAAGCTCACATGGGCATTCCCAGCAAACTGGCATCAAGGGGTGTTCTCGTAATACCTTTTGATTTTCTTCCTTTTGATAATGAAAAGACAAAGCGCCATATGTACTGGGGAATGGGGCAAGTAATTCTCAAAGCCGGCAGACTAGTAAAAAGGCACCCCCAACTGTTCGGCGTTTATATTACCAACTTTTCATGCGGCCCTGATTCGTTTATAGTTGGATATTTCAGGAATTACATGGGTCGAAAACCCTCTCTAACTCTTGAACTTGACAGCCATACTGCAGATGCAGGCCTTGAAACAAGAATAGAAGCTTTTCTTGATATAGTATCAGCATACAGGCAGCTTATGGCAAATAAAATGATTCCACTAAAGAAAAGCTCCTTTACCCAAGCCAGCCTCATAATTGAAGACGGTGTTGCAAAAGTAGTAACATCTTCCGGCAAAAAAATCCCGCTGACTGACCCGCGTGTAACTCTTTTAATACCTTCTATGGGCAAAATAGCCTCTGAATCGTTTGCCGCTGTATTTCGCGGAAAAGGTATTAAAGCAATAGCCCATCCTCCATCTGATGAATCTATACTTAAACTTGGCCGTGCAAATACGTCCTGCAAAGAATGCCTGCCGCTTATACTAACTACAGGAACTCTGCTCAATTATATCCGCAACAAAAAGCGGACTGACGAGATTCTTGTATACTTCATGCCTACAACAGGTTCCGGGCCGTGTCGGTTCGGCCAGTACTACATATTTATGGAAGATCTGGTAAAAAGGCTTGAACTTCCTGATGTCGCTATGCTTTCGTTATCTTCAGAGAACGCATATGCTGGTTTGGGCAGCAATTTTCAGCTTCGCGCGTGGAGTGCTGTAATCGTATCTGATGTAATGGAAGATATCAGATCCATGATGCTGGCTAATGCGGCAGACACGAAAGTAGCTATTAAAATATTCAATGAGGAGTGGCAACTGATATTGGCAAAATTGGAAACAGGAGACTTCTCTGAGCTTGAAAAGCAACTTTCCATAACCGCTAAACGCTTCAGCGATATCCCATTAAAGCGGCCCGTAGAAGAAGTGCCGATTATCTCACTTTCAGGTGAAATATTTGTCAGAAGAGATGATATTTCTCGTCAATATTTGACTGAACGCCTTGCAAAAGAAGGGTTTGCAGCGATATGTACGCCGGTAGCGGAGTGGATTTTATATGCTGACTATATTCTGAAAAATAATTATTCAGACCACAAAATGTCTAAATTGGAAAAGCTGGAGTTCATGATCAAAAAGAAATTCATGTCAAAATATGAAAGGCGTATCAAAACAATACTTTCGCGTTCAGGGCTTGTTCACGCAGAGCCGCTCGATATGAAATCAATAATTAACAGCGCCTCGCCTTATATTTCTCCATATTTGGCCGGTGAAGCCATTCTGACGGTGGGCGGCGCTCTCAGCGAAATTGCATCCCATGTCTGTGGAGTAATTGCCATAGGTCCTTTTGGCTGTATGCCCAACCGCCTTTCAGAGTCTATTCTTAACGTCACTATGAACCGGGAAGGAAAGCTTGCCACTGATTCTAAAAATAAACAACTCCGGTACATACTCACGGATATAGACGACTTGCCGTTTCTGGCCATTGAAAGTGACGGTTCCCCCTTCCCTCAGTTGATAAATGCAAAACTGGAAACCTTCTGTATTCGATCTGAACGCCTT
>JAFDFV010000304.1 GCA_019309665.1 Deltaproteobacteria bacterium
CAGCGCACATGGCGATAGAAATGAAATGCTTCGTTTTCTTAAGGAATCAAATTTACGAATTAAAAGAATAGCCGTGGTCCATGGAGAGGAAGATCAGTCTATTTCATTTGCACAGCACTTGGGAAATAATGGTTTTTCTGTAATCACTCCAAAGGTTGGTGAAACTATTCACATAAAATAAGAGTGGCCGTTCACGGCTTGAAATTGGAAAGTAGAAATTTGGGAAAGATGAAAATAGAAATTGGAAATTGGGAAGAACAGTACAAAAGCATGAATGCCCAGTTTCCAATTTCAATGTTCCGTGAAAGTTTACAAATAAGATAAAATTTTTGGGACGGACAACCATGTATAAAGAAAATAACAATTTAGAGGAACAAATTATTCAGCAAACTGAAATATCAGGTGCAGATACAATAAACTCTCTTGGTCTGTGTCTCGGAGCTTCCACTGTGTCCATGGAAAGGAAAAGAGATATTGATCAGAAGATAAAAAAAGACTCTGAGATAAAGCCGCGAATAGTCAAATTTTCACTTCACCCTCACGAAGGGAATCCAAAACAAACCCTGCTTGCTGCGCTAAAGAACTTTGACTTAAAATCATTTGACAGGATCGCCGCAACCGGCAGGAAATTCCGTAAGTTTGTAAACCTTTCATCCATACCGGAACCGGAAGCTGTTGAATTAGCATATGAATTTGTCAAACCCGAAAATATCTCATGCCCGGCAATTGTCTCAGCAGGCGGAGAGACATTCATGGTATATGTTTTAAACAGGCTGGGGCAAATATCAAATGTGGTGACAGGCAACAAGTGTGCTTCCGGAACCGGTGAATTCCTTCTTCAACAGCTTCGCAGAATGAATGTATCAATGGAAGAGGCTGCCCGGTGGGCTTCTACAGAAAGTCCGTATAATGTATCGGGCAGATGCTCTGTCTTCTGTAAGTCAGACTGCACTCATGCAACAAATAAAGGTATCCCGAAATCCAAGGTTACCGCCGGCCTCTGTAAAATGATGGCAAATAAGATTCTGGAACTTCTGAAGAAGGTTGAAAGACGAAATATCATGATCACCGGCGGAACAGCGCGCAACAGGATGATGATTGAATATCTGAGCAAAGAGATTCCGGGTCTTATAGTTACGGAGGAAGCGCCATATTTTGAAGCCATGGGCGTTGCGCTATGGGCATTTAAAAATGAAACCGCCCCTTTTACCGGAATAGCAAATCTTTTTAAGAAAGAAATTACATCATTTGATACACTTTCTCCACTCCTCAATTTCAAGGACATGGTAGAATTCAAAACAATTGAGACAGGAGATATAAAGCCGGGTGATGTTTGCATACTGGGCCTGGATGTGGGTTCTACAACCACCAAGGCTATTCTTCTGCGAAAAGAAGACAACTCAATGCTTGCATCTATATATCTGCGCACAAACAGTGATCCGGTAGGTGCTTCCCGGAATTGTTATCGAAATATTCTAGACCAGATAAAAGAAAAGGTGGATCCTGATGACATATCAATCGTGGGGCTGGGTGTCTGCGGTTCCGGCCGTCAAATAGCGGGTCTTCATGCCTTAACTAAGGGCGTAATCAATGAAATAATCGCACATGCAACTGCTGCCGTTTACTTTGATTGCAAGGTAGATACCATATTCGAAATTGGAGGACAGGATGCCAAATACACTTATATAACAAACGCTGTGCCCTCTGATTATGCAATGAACGAAGCTTGTTCGGCCGGAACCGGGTCTTTCCTTGAAGAATCTGCATATGAAACTCTGGGTATAAAAATGGATGATATCGCAGATATCGCACTTAAGGGAAAAAATCCGCCCAATTTCAATGATCAGTGCGCCGCATTTATCGCCTCTGACATAAAAAATGCCATTCACGAAGGAGTAAAACACGAAGATATTGTCGCCGGTCTGGTTTATTCCATCTGCATGAATTATTCAAACAGGGTAAAAGGCAATAAACCGGTTGGGGAAAAGGTTTTTATGCAGGGAGGAGTCTGCTACAACAAAGCAATTCCGTTTGCCATGGCCGCGCTTGTGGGCAAGCCGATAATCGTTCCACCGGAACCTGGCCTTATGGGAGCTTTTGGCGTTGCCCTTGAGATCAAAAAAAGAATTGAAACAGGATTAATTGCAGAGAAGGACTTTAACCTTAGAACACTTGCAGATAGAGAGGTAACTCACGGAAAATCTTTCATTTGCAAAGGCGGCAAGGAAAAATGCGATAGGCGCTGCGAAATAGCAATGATCGGGCTTGAAGGCAAAAAATATCCATTTGGAGGAGCATGCAACAGGTATTACAACTTACGGCAAAAAATAAAATACGATACAGGAAAGCTGGATCTGGTGCGGATCAGGCAGAAGCTGATATTTGAAAAATACGGCGCAAAACTGCCCGAAGAAAGCGGAAAAAAGCGCAGAGGAAGAATCGGGATAAACAGAAGTTTTATGGTCAACACCTTTTATCCTCTTTACTCTACTTTTTTTACCGAACTGGGCTTCGAATCTGTATTGCCGGATGCAGCTTCAAAGCAAGGAATTGATCAGAAAAACACAGCATTCTGCTTCCCCGCTGAACTGTCTCATGGCTTTTTTTACTCCCTGATTACTATGGAAAATCCTCCTGATTTCATATTCCTGCCTCATTTCAAAGCAGTTCATGTTCCAAATGGTTATTCAAGCTCCCAGGTCTGTCCCTTTGTTCAGGGTGAAACATATTATCTTCAGGTAACATTCCGTGAAAAACTCGAAGAGCTTAAAAGAAAAGGAATAAAAGTACTTTCTCCTATTATAAATTTAACAGAAGGTCTGGAAAGTGCCGGAGAGCCTCTATTTGAAACCGCGAGAAAGATGGGAATCAGCCGGAAAGAAGCTGATAAGGCTTTCAAAAAGGCCTTGCAGAAACAAATTGAATGCATGGATGAAATGAAGGAAATTGGGAAGAAGGCGCTTGAAGAACTTGAGTCTGAACCGGAAAAAACGGGGATTGTTATATTTGGCAGGCCATACAATGGCTTTGTTAAAGAAGCTCACATGGGCATTCCCAACAAACTGGCATCAAGGGGTGTTCTCGTAATACCTTTTGATTTTCTTTCTTTTGATAATGAAAAGACAAAGCGCCATATGTACTGGGGAATGGGGCAAGTGATTCTCAAGGCCTGCAAATTTGTAAAAAGGCATCCCCAACTGTTCGGCGTTTATATTACCAACTTTTCATGCGGCCCTGATTCGTTTATAATTGGATATTTCAGGAATTATATGGGCCGAAAGCCTTCCCTGACCCTTGAGCTTGACAGCCATAGTGCAGACGCCGGCATTGAAACCAGGATAGAAGCTTTTCTCGACATAGTATCAGCCTTCAGGCAGCTTATGGCAAATAAAATGATTACACTAAAGAAAAGCTCCTTTGCCCCAGCCCGCCTCGTAATTGAAAACAGTATTGCAAAAATAGTAACGTCTTCAGGCAAAAAAATCCCGATGACTGACCAGCGTGTAACTCTTTTAATACCTTCTATGGGCAAAATAGCCTCTGAATCGCTTGCGGCTGTATTTCGCGGAAGAGGTATTAATGCGATAGCCCATCCTCCATCTGATGAATCAATACTTAAACTTGGCCGCGCAAATACGTCCTGCAAAGAATGCCTGCCGCTTATACTAACTACAGGAACTCTGCTCAATTATATCCGCAACAAAAAGCGGACTGACGAGATTCTTGTATACTTCATGCCTACA
>JAFDFV010000305.1 GCA_019309665.1 Deltaproteobacteria bacterium
AGTTGAGAAAATCCTGGCTGACTATAAGTATCTTGAAAAAGAAGTTGAAAGATTAAAGACACAGATGGCTTCCAGATCGACAGACAAAATTGAAGATGATATTAAATCAATAAACAATATTAAAGTGATTGCAAAAAAGGTTTCAGTTGATAATCCTGCTGCATTGAGAGACCTGGCCGATAAGTTCAAGGAAAAAATAAAGTCAGGAATAGTTGTGCTTGGTTGCAATACAGGGCCAAAAGTGCTGCTCATCACAGTAGTTACAAAAGATCTTGTTGATCGCTTCCACGCAGGGAATATTGTCAAACAGGTTGCGGCAATAGTAGGCGGTGGCGGTGGCGGAAGGCCGGATATGGCCCAGGCTGGTGGGACAAAGCCGGAACTGCTTGATAAGGCAATAGATAAAGTTTTTGAACTAATAGAAAATACTTTTTGAATACCACCTCTACCCCGGAAAACACAGAAACCAATTTTGTTTTTTTGTGCCCGCCAGGGCATGGGGGTTAGTCAAGCCCGTCCCCCATGTCCCAATTTCAAGTTTCAAGTTTCAAGCCGTGAACGGCTACCATTACCATAAACCAAAAGCGCGTCTTCGCATATCCAGCCTTGTAACCCCTTCTTCTTCCGCCATTTTCAATGCTTTTTTGAAATCTTCTGTTGAAAGCGACTCGGAAAGCTCTTTTACTTCATAGGCTCTGCCGCATGGCCTGTACTGGGGCATTATGTTTACATAGGTGTTTTTTGAGATTTTATTTGCTATAAATCTCATTATATCGCGCGTTCCTGCAAGGCCGCCGGGAAGAACAAGGTGTCTTATCAAAAGTCCCCTCTTTGCGATGCCTGATTCATCTACAACAAGGTCTCCAACCTGCCTGTGCATCTCGATTACCGCCTTGCGGGCAATCTCAGGATAATTTTCTGCATTGCAGGTAAGCCCGGCAACTTCAGGGTCCCAGAATTTAAAATCAGGCATATAAATATCTATTACGCCTTCAAGCAGTTTTAAAGTATCTACCCTGTCGTATCCGCTTGTATTGTAAACTAAGGGGACATTCAGGCCTTCCTCGACAGCAATTTCAACAGCAGAGAGTATTTGAGGCACAACATGGGAGGGAGTAACAAAATTGATATTGTAGCAGCCCAAATCTTGAAGATTAATCATCATGCCGGCTATCTGCCTGTCTGTCACCTCCTCGCCTTCACCTCCGTGGCTGATATCGTAATTCTGACAAAAAATACACAGCAAATTACAAAAAGTAAAAAATATTGTGCCGGAGCCGTTTTTGCCGACCAGAGGTGCTTCTTCTCCATAATGCTGATGATAGCTTGATACTAAAGCTTTCTCACCTGTCCTGCATACGCCCAGTTCGCCGGAAAGGCGGTCAACTGCACACTTTCTGGGGCACAGGACGCAGGCCTTCATTATTTCACGTGCCTTTTTTATCTTTTTTTTAAGCAATCCCTTTTTATGGGTTTCAATATAAACGGGTTCAAAGGAAGGCATTGCCTTAGCTCCTTCAAGCAGCGCTGACTTAAACAATTAATTTAGTAAAATGCGAATATCGAACAAGGAATGTCGAATTATGAAGTTTAATAAGTTTTTCCATTACTTCGACATTCATTATTCCTTGTTCGATATTCTGCGGTTCAAAACGAAATGCGCTTAAATCAACAGCATTGGAAAATCAGGTGTCGGCTAACAGAAAACAAATTAGACGTTAAGTGATCTATAAATACGGTGCAATCTTTTTGGCGATGGGATATCTCCTCCCATAACCAAATGCCTTTGATGTAACCTTAAGACCAGGAGCTGCCTGATGCCTCTTGTACTCATTCCTGTCAATCCTTGAAATAATATCCTTCACAAGCTTCCTGTCAAATCCCATATCAACAAGCTCTTCAACGCTTTTGAAGTCTTCTATGTATCCCTTTAAAATGTAATCAAGTATTTCATAAGGCGGCAGGTCATCCTGATCAAGCTGGCCCGGCTTTAGCTCTGCAGAAGGCGCTTTTTCTATTATGCGTTTTGGAATATATTCTTTATCTGTATTTATATAGCGGGCAAGTTCATAGACCAGTGTCTTTGGAACATCAGAAATTACAGCAAGCCCTCCGCTCATATCGCCATACAGGGTGCAATAGCCAACCGCAACCTCTGACTTGTTTCCCGTGGAAAGAAGAAGCGAACCGTGCCTGTTTGACAGAGCCATGAGAATGGTGCCCCTGATTCGAGCCTGTATATTCTGCTCCGTAATATCGGGATCACCCTCATTGAAAGAAGGTGAAAGCAAGTTCAGGAATTCTTTAAAGATATTGTTTATTGGAATATGCACCAGCTCTATTCCGATATTTTCCGCGAGTTCCTTTGTATCCTCGAAGTTTTCTCCGGAAGTATATTGTGACGGCATGAATGCAGCCATTACATTCTCAGGGCCAAGCGCCATCACAGCGATATATGCGGTCAATGCAGAATCAATCCCGCCGCTCAATCCTATAACTACCTTTGAAAAGCCACACTTCTTTACATAGTCCCGGGTCCCCATAATTAAAGCCTCTATGAGAGATTCCGTCTCTGAATCCGAAACAGGATGCATATCACCCGATGGTTCAGAATTTTTTAAATCACAAACGACAAGGTCTTCTTTAAAATCACGGCCTCTGGCGATCACCTTTCCATTGCGATCAAAAACAGTACTAATTCCGTCAAAAATAAAACTGTCGTTTCCACCCACCTGATTTGCATATATTATGGGAACGCTGTATTTTTTAGCCACGGCGCCAAGCATCTTCCACCTGAACTCTCTCTTGCCGGCATGGAAAATAGAAGACGATATGTTTATTATAAGGTCAGCGCCATCTTCTATCATCAAAGACAAAGGATCTATATGGTATATTCTTTTACTGAAAAAGTCTTTGTCGTTCCAGACATCTTCACAGATGGTCAGCCCTATCCTGCGTCCTTTGTACGAAAAAGCTCCGAATGACCGGCCTGGTTCAAAATACCTTCTTTCATCAAAAACATCATAGGTTGGAAGAAGTCCTTTATATGCCTTATGCAGTATTTTGCCATCTTCTAAAAGCACGGCTGCATTATAGAGACGATTTCCTTCATCTTTTGAATTTTTGTCAACAAACCCGCAAATAACTCCTATCCCATCTATTGAGCCGACAAGCTTATCCAGCCAGGCAAGATTGGCATCAACAAAATCCTTTTTTTCAAGAAGATCGCGGGGCGGATAACCTGTAATAACCAGCTCCTGAAATACCACCAGATCGCATAAAAGGTCTTTTGCCTTATTGGCAAAATAGATCATTTTACTGTATTTACCTGTGCAATAGCTATTTTCATTATTAATTAACGCCCCTTTGGTGCGAACATAATATAAGTGCCTAAAGTGAGCTAAGGAACTGGGACGAAATAACTTCCCCAAGTAGGCGCATAGATTTGGGTCAAATTTGTTCGATCTCGAATCACAAAAGTTGATAGAATAGCAGGCTATTTTGATATTTTTGTGATTTGAGATCGGGCAAAGGTGGCCTGAAGCTGTGATGCATAGTTGGGGAAGTTATTTCGTCCCCGTTCCTAAAGTATATTAAAGTGCCTAAAGTTAAGGAGTCGCTTCGCTCCATTAATTCACATAAAATTGGCAGCGCCGAAGGTGCATTCCTTAACTTTAGGCATTTTAGGCATTTTAATATACTTTAGGCACTTTTTATTCATCTATATTTTATTATCTCTTCTCCGCTTGCAAGAAATTTATTATTATTTCTTTAATATAATCTATCTGTTCTGGTTCCGCCCATACAATTTCAGGATCAGCCTTAAACCATGTCATCTGGCGCTTTGCATATCTTCTGGTGTCCCGTTTCAATGTACGAACAGTCTCTTCCCAGGTAATACGGCCTTTAATA